>NZ_JACAGG010000003.1:0-126160 GCF_030324375.1 Empedobacter sp. R132-2 | reverse complement strand
TTAACATGTTACAATTTTTTACTTTTTGTAACACGTTTTATTAACATGTTACAATTTTTTACTTTTTGTAACACGTTTTATTTAACATGTTATTATTTTTTACTTTTTGTAACACGTTTTATTAACATGTTACAATTTTTTACTTTTTGTAACACGTTTTATTAACATGTTACAATTTTTTACTTTTTGTAACACGTTTTATTTAACATGTTATTATTTTTTACTTTTTGTAACACGTTTAGATATCATTTAAATTGTGAATTTGAGGCGCATCATATAAAAACTCGTATAACGCTTTATTAATATAGAAATTCTCTTTACCAATTTTTTGCTTATGTACAAGATTTAACTCTATTAATTTATCTAAATGTCTCGATGCTGTTTGTCTCGATACTCCTATGTCTTCAACTAAAAATTCAATTTTAGTGTAAGGATGCTTGAATAAATTATTTACTAAATCTTGAGAGTAAATTTTAGGTTCATTTTCCCTAATAATTACTTTATATTCTTGCATTAATTTTTTTATTCCTTTAATTATAAAGGTTGTCTGAATTGATGTCTTTTCTATTGCTTCTAAAATAAACATAATCCATTCTTCCCATTCTTTGGTTATCCTTGTTTGTTGTAATAATTGATAATATTGAATCTTGTTTTGATTTATATAACGGCTTAAATAAAGAATAGGTAAGTTTAATAATTCTTCCTTGACTAAATATAAAATATTAATGATACGTCCTGTTCTACCATTTCCATCATAAAAAGGATGTATGCTTTCAAATTGATGATGAATAATAGCCATTTTAACCAATGGATCTAAATCTGTTAAATCAGGATCATTAATAAATACCTCTAAATTAGACATATATTTTACAATATCTTGATGATTTTGCGGAGGTGTATAAATAATTTCTCCTGTTTGATCATTTTTTAAAGTTGTTCCAGGAACTTTTCTAAATCCAGAACGTGTTTCTTCTAAAATACCTTGAATATCAATAATATTATTTGAAGTAATTAAACCATATTTTTTTACTAAACTAAATCCATTTTTCAAAGATGTAGCATAATTAAAAACTTCTTTTGCTGCAGGACTAGTAAACTGATTTGTTAATTCATCACTACTAAATAGTTCATCATGAGTAGTTATAATATTTTCAATAGCTGAACTGTCCTTCGCTTCTTGTAAAGACAATGTGTTTAAAATTATTTCTTGGTTAGGTATTGTATCCGAAACGCCATTTAATTCAGCCAATGCTTTATGTGCTAGCGCTAACTTTTTCAATACTTTTTTAGATTCAACATCCTGATCTAAAGGTAAATTAGGTATATTATAATTGCTCATCTTTTAAAATCTTAAATCAGTAAAACCTGTAATTGAATCGATATATTTATTTTCCTCTAAATCAAATTCAGAATAATAGAATTTCCATACATTCGCTTGTTCGACAGGGATTAATACACCACCAAAATATTCGGTACCATTTTCATTCATCCAACGGCGTAATGCATTGTGCTTATTAACATCAGAAATATCAGATTTTAAAGATTTCGTATCAAACAATCCAATACGTCCGTCTTTCGTTTTAATAATAAAATCAACAAAAAACAAACGTTTTACGCCTGCTATATCTGTATAATCGACTGCAAAATGTTCACGCCCACTATCACCATTCTTGTACCAATACTCAATTTTATCTTCATTATGAATTAGGAAGTCTTTGAATAACTTTTCAGGATTTGAAGCTCCATTTAATTCATAGAAAGGTGCTAAAGCATGAGAAGAAATTTCTTCTCTTGTATGTTTTTCTGAATAAAAACGTTCTTTTGGAATAGACCAATCTGAATATTCCACACGACGATTTACTACTTCTTGTTCGTGTTGGTATTTATTAAATTCTTCTAATGCCACACGGATATCATCTAGTATCAATGCTTTATTTTGCGGAAATAAATAAATTTTTCGCGCATCAAATTCAAATGCTTGTAAATAATACTCTGCAAAATTGATTAATGTTTCACGCATTTTACGCCATGATTTTTCTTTAATTAATAAAGTAATACTATCGTAGCAGAAACGATCAAAATATTGTCTAAACTCTTCGCTTGTGATGGCAAAATCTTTTGAGTTTAGTGAATTGATTGCAATTGCATTCACTTGATACGGATCTACCTTTATATCAGTTGGTATAGTAATTTGGTGCGAACTTATATCAAATTCCCATCCCTTTTCACGCATCAAATTTGTATTCTTTTCTTTTAAAGCAATAACATCTGCATCATCACTTTCACGAGGTGTGAATAAATCCAACTCAGGTAATTGTTTTACCCCATACTTTGCCTCCATGATATTAAAGAAAATGGTTTGAAAAGCAGAAGTTAACGTAGCCGACGTTTTACGGTCATTAATCATCTGAGCAGTTTTCAGATTGGTATATACCCAACCTTTATCATCTTGTCTTGTGGCTAATAATTTATCAAAATAATCAGCATCTGAAGGCACAAATTTTATTTGATTGGTTTGGATGTTGGTGTACACATAGCCATGGTTTAAATCGTCGTTTAAATAATGTTTACGATGTGGCATACGCAAAATACGACCGACTGTTTGAATACCAAAATCAGGCGATTGTACATTACGATAACTTACTAAAATAGCAGCACGAGGACAGTCCCAACCTTGGGCAATGGCTTGCTTAAAGATTAAAACATCTTGTAAACCATTCATTTCTTCTAAACCGTCTTTATCTTTTTCGCCTGATAACCAAATGGCTAAGCGACCGTTAGCTGTAGAAATGTTGTATTCCATGTTTAACAATCCTTCTATCACTTCACGGATTGTCTTATCCTCATCTGATAAGGTTGATTTATCTGAAGGTAATTGAATTAGGATTAAAGGGTTAACAACACCTTCACCTAACTCTTCGTTATATAATTTTTGTAATTCTGCCTTTTTCTCAAAAGCTTTACGTAATAAATGAATGTGAACATTTTCTCCATTCTGTTCGTCAGGATTTAACCCTATGTTTAAACGAACCGATTTTTTAATTAATTCTTGTTCGATAACCTCCTTACGAGAAACGTTCACTAATCGATCTTGTGCTTTTGTTAATTGTTCGCCACTTGGGGTAGCTGTAATTAATATTTCTACATCTGCTGCAATCAACTCACGTACTGCTTTTGCTTGAGCACCAGTGAATGCGCTCAAATGAGCTTCGTCTATAATTAATAAAATCTTTGTATCGTTTTGACGTGTATTTTCTATTAACGATTCTAAATTAGTATTGGATTCATTTTCTTTACGCCAAATATTAGTAGCAGAACTTAAACTGCTCCAATTGGCGAACAACAAATCACCAGGATTGAGAACCGGATTTGCTGAAAGCTCGTTCAAATTTAAACAATTTAAGCGTCTTTGTTCTTCGTACAATTGGTTTAAAGAATCATAACTTTGTACGTGTAACGTATTGGGTGCAAACCATATAAACGCCATATTATTATCTAAACCAGGATGTAAATGTGCTTGGTCTACAATACGTTCTAGTAAAGCAGCAGCCATTACCGTTTTACCTGCTCCTGTAGGCGCTTTTAATAATACAGGTGTTTGTGGCGAAGCAATTTCTAAGGCTTCTATGACATGATTTTGTAATGCATTTACTGCTTTTTCTTGAAAATCTAATAAAGTGTACATGGATTAAGCTTCTTGGTTAGTAGTTGATGAAACAGCCCCTTTTTTGTCTAATTTTAAGGTGCGGAATGTTGCACGATAGGCATTGTAAATACTATCTGGCAAAGGAACCGCAGTGATTTTATCGGCAACTTTGTAAAAGTCATCTTCTATGATTTCTTTTTCAGGACTAAACGCATATACCTTTACTTTTTCAGACGTTTCTAAACCACTAATAATGCTTGATAATTGCTCGATCACTTCCTCTTGGTTGCGGGTATGGTAAACCACTACCATGTATTTTCCTAACCCATTGGAGAATAGTTTGGCTTGTTTCTCATTGATGCCAAAATCATTGGTTTTGTCGATGAAACAATTTTCTTTGATGCATAACAATTCTGTAGAACGAGCCGTTAGTAAACGACGGTTTACTTCTGTACGCTCACTTGGTACAAAATCTGCTTGGTAATAACGTAAGTTATTATTGATTAATCCCTCAACCTGTTCTCCTTTTGCATTGGTATAGCCTTGGATGACACGTTTGTTACGCTCATAAGCTACTTTTTCCGCAATTTGATTCTCGTTATTAGTTACTATTATACATGTGCGGTTACCATTATCTTTTTCATTTAATGCCATTGTTGCATGTAACGTAGTACCTGTGCCTGCAAAAAAATCAAGAATTATAGCATCTTTATTAAAGTAAGTTTTAGTATTTAATAAATATTCTATTAATGATGTAGGTTTGGGATATGTCATTACACCTTCTTCATTAAATATATTGATCAACTCTTGATATGCATCTTCATTAGTTCCAACACCAACTTCTGAATTAATTATAGTTGATGGACGCTTTATTTTACTATCTTGATCATGTCTAAGTGTATTGAATCCAAATTTTGATGATAGCGAAATTTGACTACCGTTTGTAATTTCTTCATCTAATTTTTTTTGAGTCCATACAAATGGTGCATTAACATTTAATTCGGATTTTATTAATTGATTTTCAACAATTATATCATTTAAAATTTCAATTGAAGAACTTCCATTTCCATAAATTCCTTTTTCAATTATTTGATCAGTTAAAGTTGTTGTAATAAAATTTTTTGGAAAAGTTAAAGTTTTTAATGAGTTAGTTCTCTTAACCAATGGCTGCCACTTATTTGAATAAGCCGCTTCTCCAAATAATTCTGTATTAGATATATCTTTTGAATAAACTAATACATATTCAGTCATACTTCTTATAGTTTTAGATAAATGGCTCCCTTTTTTCTTTTTTGTCCAAATAAAATTTCCTATAAAATTATTCTCATTTAATATTTCATCACACAACAATTTTAATTGCGCTTGTTCATTATCATCAATAGAAATAAAAATGACTCCATTATCAGATAATAATTTCTTCGCCAAACGTAAACGCTTATCCATAAACGATAACCATTTACTGTGACGGTAGGTATCTTCTTTATCTACGTACGCATCGTTGTAAATAAAGTCTTTATTCCCTGTATTATAAGGCGGATCGATATAGATGACATCTACTTTCCCTTCGTGTGTATACGAAAGAGCAGTTAATGCATGTAAGTTGTCGCCTTCAATTAAGATATGGTTGGGTGCATTTTCATCATCAGAAATTATTGCACGTTCCTTTACCTCTTTAAAAACAGGTAACATGCTGCGCAATTGTTCTTCTACATCTTCTGGTTTGTCTTCCCAAACTAAACCGTATTTCTTTTTGGTGTTTACCAATTCAATTAAATACGCTTTTTCGTCGTTGGATATATCTGTTAAATCTTTGATTTTCTTTATTAAGTCTTGTTTATTCATACTGTATGGATAAGTCCTTAAAGGTATTAAAAAGTGCAGGTACTATCAAATTCTTAAGTTATTGATGTCCAAATAGAGAATCATACAAATTCTCTTTTGTAGGATGTGGTATTTCCCATTTATCTAAAATTGCGTTAAGAATTTTTTTTCCTCTTATAATTACAGTTTCTTTTGTCCAATGATCCATAGATAATAGCTCAATTTCAGAATCATAAACAATACTGTCTCTATTTAAAGATGCTTTAATTCGATCTTTATGTTCTTGAAAAGATTTTGGATTTTGTTTATTACTAGATATAAAAATATTACCCAAAGAATAGGTGTATTTTACACGGTTATTTATTGTTAATGAATTGATATCTTGATAAAAAATTCTTACTGAATGATATTCTTCATTAGGATATAGTAAGTTTAGACTAATATCACTGTCAACACGTTTATCTGAAATAATTTCTTCATACTCTCTCAAAATAAAATGGATACCATCCCAAGAATAGAAGTTTTGATTTTGAAGAATATTTCTACTTACATTATTCCATGAAAATTGTGATGTTCTACTTTCTTTTAAAAGTTCTGATAAAGAAATCCCATAAGCAGTTCCTTCTGTTCTGAAATATCGATTAATATCTCTAAACGTCGTTTCTTGATTATAATTTGTTTTATTTCCATTAAGTAAAAAACACATAATGTTATGGCGTTCCATCGTCCAAAGTATCTTTTCAACTCGTGTTAAATTTATTTCCTCTTGTTCTGTTAGTATACCATCATCATTCTTTTGAGGTAGTTTTTTCGATAAAACGGCTAATACTAAATTCAACATATAGCTACCATACCCATAAGGAAATGAATTAAGTCGAAGTAGCGATCGTTGAATTTTTTTTGTGTAGATGTAATCAAAATCAGGATCATCATCAACTGCGTACGGATTGTTAATAAAATACCATAAACGTACAGCTCTTTTCATAGCTCTTGTCCATCTTCCCAATTCATAAGGATTCATGAAATTATTTTCAGTAATATTCATCAAACTAAAATCGTGCTCAAATAAATTGTACTGATAGGCTTTAAAATTTTTCGCAACCATCGTTTCATTTGAAAAATACAGGAGCCAAAATGCCTTTAGGAAATTATCATCAACCATCGGCTTTTTTTGATTTCTTCCAAGCCATTTATATACCTCTAGCCATGTATTATTGACTAATGTTCGTCTGCCATTGATTTGAGCTTGATTAAAAGGTTGTTTAGAGAGTAAATAAAGTACTCTGTTTTTAAAACGTTCTAATCCAGAAAGTTGTTTACCTCTGAAATTTAAAGTTTCAAAAATCATAGAAACATCGAGATTTGTATCTACAGAAACACTCAAATCTAGTATAGAGAATAATAACCTTTTAGTAATTTTAGTAATTAATTCATTGATTTCATTTGGAGAGAAATTATTTATTTTATTGTCAAAATAATTTTTAGCAAAAAGTAAATTATGTGTATATAAAGTTTCTGTACTTTCTTCGTTGTAAGAGGGGTCTTCAAAAATATCACGAATCAAGAAATTGTGAGAAGGAACATCAACATGATATCCAAAGATATATTTATTGATTTCATTTTCATTTATAAAAAAATATTTTCTTGAATATTGCAGCTGTTCGGCTACATTATTAATTTTTTTAACTAATCTTGAAAGTAAAATTAGAATTGTAGTTAACCTTTGTTGACCATCAACTAAATTGTAAGCTTTTATATCAATACCATTGATAATTATTGTTTTTTTACCTTCAGGATTTTCAACTAGATTAAAACCTTCTTGATTAATTTTATTGAAGTCGTTATCACTAAAAGTATTTACAGTTAATATTCCTGTAAAATGGTAAGCGTCATTTCTTAAACTTGTATTTGATAAGTCTGCCCATAAATCATTTAATTCTTTTTCTGTCCAAGAATAACCACGTTGATAATCAGGAATTCTAAATATTGTTTGTTCAAATAATTTTTCAAAAGGTAAAATTGTACTCATTAGTTAAAGTTTTTAAAATCAAACAGATTTTCTAAGGTAAGTATTATTACCTTTTGAAAAATACGGTTAACCGTAATTTTGTTTCAATTTACAAAATCAAAATAAATCATTTACTAATTGGTATTGTTTCATTATGATGTTTATAGATTTTATATTAATTTAATTACGTTACATATAGCTAACGAAATAAAATCATTTATGAATAATTATAATACCTTTTAGTTTAATTAATGAATGTATTTTGAGTGAAAAATATAAATTAACACAACGTAAACAAATGTTATTCAACATTTTAAATTGTTGTTTAAAATTTTTTATAACAATATCATTCCTTTATTAATAATTATGCAGCCTTTAATCTATTTAATATGGAAAATTTTGAAAAAAATTTTTGGAGCTACCTGCTTATTAATAATATTAATTAGGGAGGGAGGGATATTTAAGAGGATACGGATGGAGGGGTAAAGATTATAATTAACAACTTGTTAATAATCAATAATGAAATTCCAAAAGAAAATTATAGTAGAAATATGGGAAAACATAGATTTGCAAAATATGGAAAATACGGTTGTTATTAAAATTGTAGGAGATCTTACCACTAATTTTGTGGGTATCAATGAATTATTTAAATTTTATAATGAAGCTAAGGATTATTTTGATTACATAATTTCTATAGACTTTTATCATTTAAGATGGTTTGATGCTAATTTAAGTGCCATTTTTGGAGCAATGATCCAACTATTAATAAATAATAATAATCTAAAGTTTACAACAGACTTAGCTTTTTTAGAAAATAGATTTGATGTATTATTTAGAAATGGTTTTTTAAATTCTGAAAATTATAAATCAGATGAAAGAAATTCAACTATAGCATTTCAAAATTTTGATCAAAAAGATAAAATTGGATTTAATGATTATATAGAAAATAACTTGATGCATCATAGGGGGATGCCAAATATATCTGACAATCAAAGCGATTGCATACTAGATGCATTAAATGAAATATTTTGTAATATTCAACTTCATGCTCAAACAGAGAATGATTTTTATGTATGTGGACAATACTATCCTAGACAGTCTAAACTTATTTTTACTATGGTAGATTTAGGCAAAGGTTTTCTTCCTGCAATAGCTGAAAAAACAAAGAATGAAGTACACTCAAACTATCAAGCAATTAAATGGGCATTAGAAAAAAGAAATACAACAAAAAAAAATAGACCTGGGGGGTTAGGTTTATTTGATTTAAATAGTTATTTTAGTACTAATAATGGAGATTTTCAAATTATAACAGGAGATACATTTTGGAGTAAAAATCTTGAAAATTCCCCTATGAAAAAACAGATATTTAGTAAACCATTCATAGGAACAATAGTAAATTTGGTATTTGAAATTTAGTGTTGTACCTTTGCAAACATAAACCGTTTAAAAGCAAAATTATGAAAATCAATATTTTAGATATTATAAATTCTAATTTAGCTACAAATATTGAAGATGGTGTTAATGTTTTTAATGTAATTAGTGACATTAATCCTGATTCTTTAATTCTTTCATTTGAAGGGATTAAGCGTATTTCTACAGCTTTTTTAAATGAATCAATTGGGCAGTATGCTCTAATCCATAACAATGTGAATACTAATAATTTTGTATTTCCAGAAGATAAACCAATGTTTAAATTGAAAGTTGAAGATATCATTGAAAATGCACTTTTAGGAGATCAATATGATGAATTAGTAGATAATATGATTGTTTCTTTATAATAGAAGAAGAGGTTAATTATGCCTTATTTATATTCAAAAACACAAAATGCACGTCCTAAGGATGGTGCATTTTATTTTTTAGATGCTAATATTTGGATTAAAATTCTAGCTCCTAAATCTAAATTGTCTTTCAAGGATAAAAACTACATTACATATATAGAAAAAATTCAAGACAATGGTAAATGTAAGATTGTCGTTACAGCTTTGGTTTTATCAGAAGTTATAAATCGAATTCTTAGAGATGTACATATGGAAAAGTTTTTACTTAAAATGAAAAAACAAGATTCAAGTTATGTTCCTCCTACAGATTTTTATAAGGCTGTATTTAGGAAATCAGATGAATTTAAAATTGCTTATACATTGCTATGTGATGAAATTAGAGACATGCATGATACCTTACATTTAGTATCAGATAAATTAGGAGATAAATTTAAATTAAAGCATATACTTAAAGATTTGCCAACTCATTTAGATTTTAATGATCATTATTATTACCAAATTTGTAAAGCCAATAATTATATATTAGTTACAGATGATAAAGATTTTTGGGTAGAGGATGTAGAAGTCATGACAGAAAGTGAAACACTTTTTAATAGTTTTCTAAAATTGAAATTAGTTGACGGATAAATTAAAACATCCCCTAATACATCCCTTAAGTAAATTAAAAACAGATAAATAGTTGGTTATTAGTGTTTATAGCAAGTCCCGCCAGCTCCACAAATCTCCTTTAAAAAGTTTTAAAGGAGGTTTTTTTATTAAGAAAACTAAGGTTCCCAAATAATACGTGTCATCACATCAAGGTTGGTTCCTGTATGTTTGGTGATAGAAACTCCAGTAACCAAACCAATCATTAAATTGTGTTGAATAGCCAATCTAATTTGAGGTCTTAAAGTATAATGAAATCCATCGCGGTCAATATCCATATTATTTTCAAGTCCAATAAAGTTTTTCGAATTTGGTAAAACATACATCATACTTGCATTTATAGTTGCTCCAACATCTACTTTTTGCTCTTTATAATGATGTTCAAAAATAGGACCTGTATAGATTAACGTGTTGAAATTTTTAAAATTCTTTGCTCCAATAAAAACAGGATTCATTTTCATACCCGTAAATACAGAACCTTGATGTCCTAATTCTTTAAAATTATTAAACTCAAATTCATGAACATAAGCTACAGCCAAAGACATTTTTTGTTTTTCATTTACTAAAAAAGTATATTGAGTTGCTAATTTTAAACCTTCAATTTTATTGTTCGGAACATAAATAGAGCCATCGTTATTATCGCTTTTGTGATTAAAAGAAAAAGGTACTTCAACCTCCAATCCCAAACGATCTGCAACAGCCCATTCATACTCAATAAAACCATTATATTCATTATATCCTTTTTTTGAGGTCACTCCAAATCCTACATTTATCTCAGCTTCTCCTTTTCGTGCGCCCAAATCACGCATCAAATCTGTATAGAGAGGTTCTGCATGTTCAACTTTAGGTTTTAATGTTTTTTGTTGAGGTTGAATGGTGATAATTGAATCATTTTTCGTCTGAGCTATCGTAGTAATTGTTAAGAAAGTGCTTGTAATTATTGTTAAGAAAAATTTCATTTGTTTATTATTTTGAGACAAAGGACAAAGAAGATTTAGGAAGAAATTAGGAATTGAAGTTTTACCCCTTTAAAAATCTAACCTATTAAATTTTGAAGTTTTTTGATACTTATCATTTTAAGAATAATAAAAACTATCTTATCTTAGTCGATGAATTAACACCACATTTAAGACAATCAAACAATTATGAGTTCCTACGAATATTATAACTTTCCGATACAGTTGATAAACGGTTTTTTAGATGATTCTAAAAAAGTTTTGATTGATATTTCACATTATTGTATTTATAGAGTTTTTATAGATAATTTCGAGAAATATTCGGGTTCTTTTACAGGTTATCAGAAGGCTTGTGATGATTTTGGAATCGAATTTAAAAATGTTGCAGCAGCTTATCAAAATGGTAAAGATTTGTATGAAGCAACAATAGATAAAAGTCCGATGGTTGGAATGACTTCTGAAATGTATTGGGATTATATGACCAATGAAAAATCTGAATTTGAAAAGGTTTTACTGCTTGGGGATCTTGCTTTTAAAAGCATTTTAGGTGCAAAATCATATATAAAATTGGATAATAAATATTGGTTTAGCCGAATGAATGGTTCTGTAAAATCAATTGCGAAAGAAGAAATTTCTCCAAAACTTCAACGTTATTTGAACGAATATCAAACCAAAAAGATTAAGAATCAATTAATTGCTGGTTGGGGATTAGCTTCATATTCAAGATATAATCGCGGATTTTATGTGAGTTATAAAATGACATTAGATGATTTGGCTTATCATGCAGAAAAGATTAGAAAATCTACACAAGATAAAAAGATCAAAAATGATGTAAAATCAGCTCACGAAAAAGCATTAGAGAGATTGGAGAAGGAAGGTCAATAGTGTATATATTTTATAGAACAAAAAACCTGAAGATTAACTTCAGGTTTTTATTTTATTTACGTTTAAAAAGGTTTTTAAAAAATCCACCTTTATTATGGTTTTCTCCATAACCATAGCCATAACCATAGCCATAACCTTTTGTAAAGTCAACATCATTAATAACCATAGCCATATTCTTAAGTCTATTTTCTCTATATAAATCTCTTGGAATTGCTAGCATACGTTTATCTAAGTAGTTGGCACGAACTACGTACATTGTAATATCTGCATCGTCTGAAATTAATAGTGTATCAGTTACTAAACTTACAGGAGCTGTATCAACTATTACATAATCATAATGTTCCTTTCCATATTTAATAATATCATCAAATCGTCCATTCATTAATAATTCGGATGGATTAGGTGCTATTTGACCTGAATAAATAACATCGAATTTATAATGTGCAGGTTTTTTTATGATAATATCATCAATATTAACATCATTAGAAATTAAATATTCAGTTACACCATATTTATGTATATATTGATCAGAAATACCTAAATAATCTAATACTTTTGGACTTCGAATATCAGCTCCGATTAACAATACTGATTTTCCAGACATTGTTAAAATCTGAGTTAAGTTAGTTGATATAAATGATTTTCCTTCTCCACTAGTTGTAGATGTAATATAAATACATTGAGGATCTGTTGAGTTCTTTAATAAGAAATTTACATTTGTTCTTAAGATTCGGAAAGCTTCAGCAGCACTTGAGTTATCATTATTTTCTAATATAGAAATATTACTTTTCGGTACTTGTCCTGCGATAGGTGCTCCTACGGCATTTTCTACATCTTCTTTTGAATTAACTGTATTATTTAATAATTTGTATATATAAATTATTATAAAAGGTATTATAAGACCTACAATAAGCGCTCCTAAAAATATAATACTTTTTTTAGGGGAAACAGGTTCTTTTATACCATAAGCATAATCAATTACTTTAATATTTTCTGGTGTTGCAGCAGCTTTTATTTCATTTTCTTCTCTTTTCTGAAGTAAGAATAAATATAAAGCCTCTACAATTTGTTGTTGGCGAGATATATCTCTAAAACCACGCTCTTGACTAGGTACTTTTTTAATTTTTCCAGCAATTTGATTTTGCTTTCCTTGTATTGTATTTAAAATAGTTTGTGTGTTATTTCTATATAATTTTAAACTATTCTTCAGGTTTCTTTTTACATCATTTATTTGCTCTTGTAATTTAATAACATTTGGATGTTCATTTGTTACAGATTTTAACATATCTTCTTTAGCTAGGACTAGTTCGTTGTATGAAGATATTTCTGATGAAATAGATTTATCTTCTAAACCAATATTTGAAGGAAGTAAATCTGTACGAGACGTATTAAGAGCTCCATTCATATATTCAACTAATTGTAGTTGTGTAGAAGCATCTAATAATTTCTTTTCATTATCAGCAGCACTCTCTAAAAAAATATTTGCTTCAGAGGTAACATCTGTAATATTATTACTTTGTTTATATTGTTCTAATTGTTTGTCAACACCATCTAAATCGCCACTAACAATAGCTAACCTTGAATCAATAAACTTAGATGTAGCTTCAGTTAATTTATGGTTATCGCCTACAATATCTTTGTTGTAATTAATAATTAAATCATTAATTACTTTTTTAGAAATCTCAGGAACAGGACCTACTAATGAGAAGTTAATAATTTTAGAACTTTTTTCACTGTTAGGATCTATAGCAAGTTTCTTTTGGTAATTATCTACAGTCTTATCAATAGAATTTAAAACAATCAGATATTCATTATCAATTGATTTAGCTAAGTTTTTATTAGGACTGATAACAAAACTTCCAATCTTATCATTTATTTTTTGTCCAAAAGAATATTCCTTTTCTGTAGAAGTTGTTTTGTTTGTTAAAATAAATTTTGTTGTAGATTTTATTTGAACAATAAATTTAGCTTCTAAATCTTCATTGGTTTTATCAGCTTCGTTTAGAAAAATAATTTTAATAGGAGATTTCTCTTGAGTTAATTCAACTTCAGCTACACGACCTTTACTAAAATATTGAATATTTAAATTATTTTCTTCTACAACCTTAGTAATTAGTCGTTTTGATTTTAAAACATCAATTTGATCACCAACTTCAGCATTTGTTGAAGATCCCCCTCCAAGCATAGCTTGATCCATTAAACCAGCTAATTCACCTGTTGCAGATTCTTTCTCATTTAATAATATTTTAGCTGAAACTTGATATTGTTTCTGAGTATATTTAACATATAAAAAGGCTAAGGTTAAAGAAATAATAACTCCAAATACAAACCATTTCCAGTAATAAAGATATTGTTCTAAAATTTGTCTGATATTAATCGTTTCTTCAGACTCATCGAAGTATTGGTCTTCTAGGTTATTTTTATTTGTACTCATTTTTATTTAGAAATAACAGCAATTACAGATATTATAACACCAGCAACAGATATCCATAATGAATAGTTTGGTGTAAATTTAGATGATGAAATTTTAGCATTATTTGGTTCTACATAAATAACATCATTTTGGGCTAAATAATAAACAGGAGAGTTTAGTATTTCTTTGGATGTTAAATCGACGTTATATGTTTGTTTTTGTCCATTTTGTTCACGAATAACCATAATATTATTTCTAACACCATTAATAGTTAAATCACCAGCCATACCTAAAGCATCAAGTATACTTACTCTTTCGCTTGGAATTGTAAAATTACCAGGTTTAGCAACTTCTCCTAAAACGCTAATTCTAAAATTTGTAAAATTAATATTTACCCCAGGATTAACGATATATTTTGAGATTTTTGCTTTTAATTCATTTTCAGCTTCTGTTCTAGTTAATCCACCTACTTTCACATTACCAATTAACGGATAGTTGATATAACCATTTTCATCAACAGTATAAACCTTCGCATAAGGATTATTTTGCACCCCAGAATTTACTTGATAAACACTTTGTTGATTAAAAGGTTCTGTAGCTTTTATATCAGCAGCACTTACACTGATTGCTAGCATATCAGAAGATTGAATTTTAGGAATATATTCTTCGTATTTCGTAGTAGATTGTTGATCTCCTTGAAAGTAGACTAATTCTTTTTTTGATGCACAAGAAGAAATAGTGAGTATAACTATTACAATTAAAAGATTAAAAATTTTATTTTTCATAAATTAAGTTATCAAGTTTTTCAAATTCTGAGTTTTGAGATTTAAATTCTGGTACAATCTCTTTTATTTTAGCCACTAAATGCATGACTTGCTCATGTTTTTCTATGGTTGAAGACATTAAGCATAGTTCTTCAATTAGTTTTTTATTGTCTTGACATTTGTTTGTATTAACTTTTGCTATCATTATTTTTTCATGATGGGTCTTTACTGTATTTTCATCATTAGCCAATAACTCTTCATAGATTTTTTCACCTGGACGCAAACCTACAATTTTTATATCAATTTCTTCAGGATATTTAAAGCCACTTAATCTAATCATCCTTTTAGCAAGATCAATAATTTTCATTGATTCGCCCATGTCGAATACAAAAATCTCACCACCTTTTCCCATAATAGCCGCTTCTAATACTAATTGGCAGGCCTCTGGAATAGTCATGAAAAAACGTGTAATATCGGGATGTGTTACTGTCAAAGGACCTCCGTTTTCTAATTGACGTTTGAATAAAGGTATTACAGAACCATTAGATCCTAAGACATTGCCAAATCGAGTAACAATATAATTTGTTTTAGATTTTTCATTTGTACAATTTACATAAATTTCTGCCACACGTTTGGTTGCTCCCATCACGTTAGTCGGATTAACCGCTTTATCTGTTGAAACCATAACAAATTTTTCGGCACCAAATTCATTCGCTAAATCAGCAATAATTTTTGTTCCATAAATATTTGTATTAATTGCTTCATATGGAAATCTTTCCATTAAAGGAACATGTTTATATGCAGCTGCATGAAAAATAATTTGCGGATGATATTTATCAAAAAGGCTTAACATTCGTTTTCG
Source organism: Empedobacter sp. R132-2 (assembly GCF_030324375.1). Lineage (NCBI taxonomy): Bacteria > Pseudomonadati > Bacteroidota > Flavobacteriia > Flavobacteriales > Weeksellaceae > Empedobacter > Empedobacter sp. R132-2. The sequence goes on along the minus strand of NZ_JACAGG010000003.1, from coordinate 110,382 downwards.
ATCTCTTACACTCGAAACGATATAATCTATTCTATTTTGTTTTTCTTCAGAAATTTCATTTTTTAAAGACTGTTGAACATCATATAGAGCCGATTCTGCCTGATCAATCAAAATTAGTTGAGCAAAATCCATCATAGCAAGTTGCCTTGAAATTTCACTTCCTATAGAACCTGCAGCACCAGTAACAAGTATTACCTTACCTTGTACATTTTCATTAATAATAGGGTTTTTCAACTTAATTGATTCACGACCTAATAAATCTTCAATTTTTAATTGTTTGATTTGAGCAGGCTTGTATGTACCATCAATCCAATTAGAAATAGGTGGAATTATTTTTATGTTTACATTCAAATCTTCTAATGATTTGGATAGATTTAATAATTGATTCGTTTTAATATTTTGAATAGAAATAATAATTTCTGAAATATCATTTCGTTCAATGAATTTATTATCAATATCATTTATAGAATAAATTTTAACACCATCTATAAATGTTCCAATTTTAGAAGGTTTATCATCAATAAAACCTACAACTTTATAATTAAACTGAGTATCATTTTGTAAAATATCTCGAGTAATTAATCCTGAATCTCCTGCACCGTAAATTAATATTTTTTGTTGTTCCTTATTTTTTGAGAAAAAATAATTATAAATCCATTTATAATATAATCTGGCAATAACCATTATTACTGTTGAAATAAATAAATGGACAAAGATAACAGAGTAAGACATTCTGAAAACATATGAAACAGGAGTGTTCTCCGAAAGATTAGATTCAATGAATTGTCTATAGATAAAAGAGATGAAGAAAAGAATCAGAAAAGCCGTAGTATTAGATACAAATACATTTTCAGCATCTTTTAACCCCGTTTTTTTTACAATTCCCTTATATGTTTTGAAGTATAGGAAACATAGAGTATATGCTGCTACAACAAATGGTAATTTAAATAATAATTTTTCTAAACTAAAAGAATTTAGAAAACTATTAAGTATAAAATTGGTTATTACATAGCTAAAGAAAACAATAAGTATGTCTAGCACTAATACTACCCATCTAGGAGCATTAAAGTGTTGGTTAAAAGGATTCAATATTTTAGTAATTTAAGTGGTGGTAAAGATAATAAAAAAATCAGGAATAGAGACTCCAAAAAATGGAAAAATCTATCCCTGATTAATATCTTAAATTAAGAGAGAATTATTTTACTCTGAAAACAACTCTTCTTGCTAATTGATGAGATGAAACTTGAGAGTTTTTGAACTCTTTATCTTCCCCTTCACCAACAGTAGTTAATTGAGAAGCATTAGCTCCTTGACTAACTAAAATAGCTTTAACATTTTCTGCTCTTCTACGAGATAAGTCTTTATTGAAAGCATCTCCTCCTACTGGATCAGCAAAACCTAAAATGTCAATTTGAGCATTTGGTTTAGCTTTTAAGTACTCAGATACAAATTTGATACCTCCAACAGATTGTTGGTATGGTTTGTCAGAGTTGTAATCGAAGTATACGTTGATAATACCTGAATTAATCATTTGCTCTAAGAAATCAGCATCGTTAATGACAGTTGTGTTTCCTCCTGCATTTTGTTTGATATATTCTTCAATATTATCTGGAATTCCGTTTCCGTTGTGGTCGATAGTAACACCTTTTGTGTCAACTACTGCACCTGGAGCTGAATCTGGTTCTTGATCTAAGTAATCAGCAACACCATCACCATCAGTATCTTTTAACATTTGTTCGATGTTAGAAATACGATCTTCTAAGTCAGAACGAGTTGGTTCGTAAACCCAGTCAGCATGTTTTTCGTTTTTACCTAAGTAAAATGTTAAACCTAAAGTAGCATTCCAAATTTCACCTCCAAATCCTGAACCTGATGTGTTAGCTGTGCCATCAAATGTTACATTTTGACGAATATTTCTTACGTAAGATACATCTCCTGTTAAAACAACACGATCAGTTAATCTTAATTGTGGTGTTAAACCAACCATAACATTTACCATGTTATCATTGTCGTCGAAAACTTTACCATCAGCACCTTTTGTCGCATCATTATTCATCCAAGAGTAACCTGCACCACCATGAGCTAATAATCCAATTCTATTTGTCCATGTTTCAAAATTCATGATTCGTCCTAAGTTCGCAACCCCTTGTAAATCTACACGGTAATAATTAGAACGGAAACGAGCTACATCTTCGCCTTCTTTGATACGATCATATCCACCATCTAATTTTAAACCAAATTTTGGATTGAACATATAACGTACACCAAAATCAGCATGGAAAAAACTTGGTGTTTCTGAATAATAACCTGGAGCGAATGCTTTTCTTGCTTTTACCGCACCTCCATTGGCCTCGATAGACCATTTGTTGTAATCGTTGTTAATTGTTTCAGTAGTTTCTTGCGCGTGAGCAAAAATTCCTAATCCAATTACACTTAATAGGTATGAAATCTTTTTCATGAGGATATATTTAATTGCAAATTTATATAAATACTTAAAAACGAATCAATCAAAAACTGTTAAAAAACACTATAACTAACGAAAGTCATGATTATGTCTTTATGATTATTTTAACTTGTTTAAAAAATATTCAATAATTGTGCCGAAATTAATTTTTGATTTTCTTATATCATTTTTAAATCATTTAAATTATTTTTGCATAAATATTTCCCAAAACAAACAATGGAACAATCAGCATTTCTTTTTTCGACCAGAGGATCATTAGAATTAGCACAAAAAATTGCCGATCAATATGGTCAAGAACTTGGTAAATCTAAAATTGTAGAATTTAGCGACGGAGAATTTGTACCCGCTTTTGAACAGCCAATTCGCGGAGCTCGCGTTTTCTTAATTGGTTCTACAATGCAACCAACAGACAATTTAATGGAATTACTTTTAATGTGTGATGCAGCAAAACGCGCATCTGCTAAAAGTATTACAGTTGTTATTCCTTATTTTGGTTTTGCTCGTCAAGATCGTAAGGATGCTCCACGTGTGCCAATTGGAGCAAAATTAGTTGCAAAAATGTTAATGACAGCTGGAGCAACTCGTGTAATGACTATGGATTTACACGCTGATCAAATTCAAGGATTTTTTGAAGTTCCTGTTGATCATTTATTTGCTTCAACAATTTTTGTTGAATACATTAAAGGTTTAGGCTTAGATAATATTTGTATTGCTTCTCCAGACATGGGAGGTGCTAAACGTGCAAATACATATGCTAAATACCTTAATGCAGATATCGTAATTTGTCACAAAGAACGTAAAGTTGCAAACCAAGTTGATAGCATGATGTTAATCGGTGAGGTTGAAGGTAAAAATGTTATTTTAGTGGATGACATGATTGATACAGCGGGTACACTTGCAAAGGCGGCTGAATTGATTATGGAAAAAGGAGCAAAATCTGTTCGTGCGATTGCAACGCATGGAGTTTTATCTGGACCAGCTTATGAGCGTCTTGATAACTCTCTATTAACGGAAATTGCTATAACTGATAGTATTCCATTAAAAAATACTTCCGTATCTAAAATAAAAGTATTATCTTGCGCTCCGCTTTTTGCTGATGTTATGCATCTAGTACATAGCAACAAATCTATTAGTCAACGTTTTGTTATCTAGTGGTTTAACTAAATATTAAATTATTTTTATTATATACATATTATTATGAAGTCAATTACAATTCAAGGTGTAAAAAGAGAAGACTTAGGTAAAGTGGCTACACGTAACCTACGTAATGCTGAACAAGTACCTTGTGTGGTTTACGGTTCTGGAGAGCCTATCCACTTTTCAGCTGATGAAAAAGCATTCAAATCATTAGTTTACACTCCAGATGCTCATACAGCAACTATCGAGTTAGCTGATGGAGCTAAAATTCAAGCAATTTTACAAGACATCCAATTTCACCCAGTAACGGATAAAATCTTACACGTAGATTTTTACCAATTAAACGAGGACAAACCAGTAACTATGGAAGTTCCAGTTCGTTTAGTAGGACGTGCTCGTGGTTTAGTAGCTGGTGGGGTTTTACGTTTCAATATGCGTAAATTAAAAGTTCGTGCTATTCCAGCAAACTTACCAGACGAAATCGAAATCGATATCACTCCAATGAGAATTGGTCACAAAATGTATGTAGAAACATTGAAAAATGATAACTACACATTCGCTCATCCAGATAACGCAGTAGTAGTAGCTATTCGTACTTCTCGTAACGCAGTTAAGGATGCTGATCAAGACGAAGACGAAGATTAAGAAATTTTCTTTTCAGATAATATTAAACCACTCATTTTTGAGTGGTTTTTTTATTTTTAAAAATTTAATAAGATAAATTTGTCCGATTTAAAATTAGTTGTATATTTGCTTCATAATTTATAATGAATAAAAGAAATTAATGTTTTCTAAAGCGTGCGAATATGGAATTAAGGCTTGTGTGTTTATTGCACAAGAATCTGTAGAAGGAAAGAGAGTCAATTTAAAACAAATTGCAAATTCTATTAATTCTCCAGAAGCTTACACAGCCAAAATTCTTCAACAATTAGTTAAAGCAAATGTGATTTCATCTGTCAAAGGAAAAATGGGAGGTTTCCAAATGGATGCAGCGCATTTAGAAGATATCAAATTAGTGAATATCATCAAAGCGATTGACGGAGATGGTCTTTATCATAGTTGCATTTTAGGTTTAGTAGAATGCGATACTAACAAACCTTGTGCTTTACATAGCCGTGTTTTTGCAATTCGTAATGATTTGCGAGGTATGCTAGAAAAGACATCGATGTTTAATTTGATTGATGATCTAGAGAAAGGAATTGCTTTTCTTAAGCATTAAAAAAATTTGATTAAAAATAAGATAAAAATATCCGATTATCCGAATTGAAAAATTATAACAATGAACCTATTAATAGAACTTCCTCAAACAACTGCTTCTCAGATGAGTTATACTGTAACAGTAAATCTAAATGAAGCGTGCGAAAGGCATCATAAAACATTATTTTTTTGTTGGAATATTCGTGCTGGAATAGATAAAGGAGTCGATATTCAACGAATTGTTGATTATGTAAATTGGTATGGGGAAAAAGTATTATTCAAAAAATTTGAGATAGAAGAAAATTACTTGTTTTCGCTTTTAGATGAAGATCATTACTTGGTAAAAAGAGCATTGAAAGAACATAGACGTTTGAGACGCTTGTTCAAAATAGATGCAAAAAATCCGATGAAAAGTTTGATTTATATCGAAGAAGAATTGGATTTGCACATCAGATTTGAGGAGAAACAAATGTTTCCTGAATTTGAGAAAAATGCAACACAAAAAAAGTTAAAAGTAATTAAAGAACAATTTAATTCACTTTTAACTAACACAGATTGGAAAGATCAATTTTGGTTATAGGATCTTTCATAACCATAAATTTTTACTTATAATTTTTTAGATGATTTTTGAAAAAGAAAAGCTCGATTTTGCAGGTCGAGCTTTTTGCTTTTTTATGTGTTAAGGAAATTATTTCTTAATCTTAATTTCAAATATTTTATCCCAGTTTTTACCTGTTAATAACATATTTCCGTTGTCTTTGAAAGCGATTCCGTTCAATTCTTGTGCTTGCGGATTTCCTTGTTTTCCTTTCAATTCAGCGAAGTTAAACTCTACTTTTACAGCGCCAGTTTGCGGATCAATTACCACAATATTACTGTTATCTGCATGTCCAGATTTTAGGTAAACATTTGCATAAATTAAACCATCGTGGTATTCAATTTCATTCAAATAACTATATGGTTGTTGACTGTCAAAAGCTTGAACAGTTCTTAGATAATTAAAGTTTTCATCAAAGAAATGAATACGTTGAGAACCTTCTGTTATGGCCAATTCTTTTCCAATTGTTGTAATTCCCCAACCTTCGATAATTTGAGCTGGCATATCAAATTTTTCAACTTGATTAAAGTTTAAATCATATTTATAAATCACACGATCTTGCCATGTTAATTGATAAATAAAACCATTCAGTTCTGTAATTCCTTCTCCAAAAACATCGTCTTTGATTTGATATAATTTTGTAGGTTCAGTTGCCCCCAATTTATATTCAATCAAACGTGTTTTTCCTCCGCGAAGTCCAGTTCCTTCGAAAATATTTCCGTTTTTGAAATAAAAACCTTGCGTAAAATAATCTGGATTATGTGGATAAGTTCCTACAATTTCATAATTCCATTGCGCAGCCGGCTCATTTGCATAAACCACAAACGTAAAATCGCGCGAATTTGTTTCTTCTTCTCCTTTGAAGAATTTCAAATTAACCGTATGATTTCCTAATCCAATTGTTTTTCCGTCAATCGTAAAATCAGCAGGAACTTCTTGTCCATCTACCGAAACAATAACTTTCGTAATTCCATCTAAATTAGTTAAAGGAATATCGATTTTGTCGCCAATTTTGTATTTGTTTTGTTCAATTTTCGAAACAATTTCAGTGATTGCAGTATTGTTTTTTCCAGTCGAATCTTTACAAGAAAATAACACTGAAGAGAAAACTGTTGCACAAACTGATGCTGCGATTAAATATTTTTTCATTTGATGTGTTTTATGTTTTACGAATTAGGTTGCTAATTCTACTACAAATATATTTTATTTTGTTCGATTCGGATTATTTTTTACAAAGGCATCCCAACTCGAATAAGAATTTGACGTCCCAGTTGTTTTACCCGAATTTAGATAATGACAAACCGCAACGGCAAGACCATCTGTGGCATCCAAACGTTTCGGAATTTCTTTCAAACCAAGTAAATGTTGTAACATGCCCGCAACTTGTTCTTTTGATGCATTTCCGTTTCCAGTAATCGCCATCTTAATTTTTTTTGGCGCATATTCTACCACAGGCATATCGCGATGCAGGCAAGCGGCAATACAAACGCCTTGTGCACGTCCAAGTTTTAACATAGACTGAACATTAACGCCAAAAAACTGCGCTTCAATGGCTAATTCATCAGGATGATATTGATCGATAATGGCTAAAGTTTTTTCGAAAATCTTTTTCAATTTCGTTTGCTGGTTCGGAAGTTTATGCAACAACAATTCGTCTAAAGTAATCAACTTTATTTTGTTATTTTTGACTTCAATCAAACCAAAACCCATCACCATTGTTCCAGGATCAATCCCTAAAATAATCTTTTCCATCGTTGCGAAGGTATTAAGATATTCTGAAAATTAAGCCGAATTTCGACTCGCATTAATATTTCCGAATAACGAACGCATCACAATTTGCTCATAGATTGATTTGAACTCACTTTCATGATGAATTTTGTTCAACGCAAATTGTTGAATCGTTAATAATGGTAACACAATTTTTTCGCGCATTTGTACCGAAGATTTGTTCAATGGTTCGTCTTGCATCAATTCTGTGTAACCCGAAATTTCTAAACATAATGCTTTTGATAATTCAAATTCATCGTGCAAAATATTCCAAAATTCACCATATTCAGGATCATTTTTCATATAAGATGTTAATGGAAAATAAGTTTTTTCCATCGACATCATACTATTCTGGATCAATGTTTTGAAGAAGCTCGAATTCTTGAATAAATCTTTTACATCCTCTAAATGACCTTGTTTTTTCAATTCATTTATAGCTGTTCCAACACCAAAATATCCCGGAACATTTTGTTTTAATTGACTCCAAGAACCCACAAATGGAATAGCACGCAAATCATCGAACTCTAATTTTTTATCACCACCTCGTTTACTCGGACGGCTTCCGATATTCGTTTTTCCATAATAGTTAAGCGTACTCATATTTTCTAAATAAGGTAAAAATGAAGGATGCGCTTTCAAATCTTCGTATTTCTGATAACTAATTGTGGCTAATTTATCAATCAAAATTCGCTCATCTGGCGAAATCTGACTTGTGCTTGTCGAGAAAACATCCGAAATAATACCAGCTGTGTACAATTGTTCAAAATTATATTTTGCCTGCGGCATTGTTCCATAATTCGACGTAATTGTTTGTCCTTGAATTGTAATTTGAATTTCGTGATTCGCAATTGTTTTCCCTTGAGAAGCGTAAAATTCGTGCGTTTTTCCACCACCACGCGCAGGAGGTCCACCACGACCGTCAAAGAAAATAACTTCGATTTGATTTTTATCCGAAACATTCGAAAGGATTTCTTTGGTACGATAAATTTCCCAATTCGCTTTGATGTAACCACCATCTTTTGTTCCGTCCGAAAAACCTAACATAATCGATTGACGTTGTTTTCTACGTTCTAAATGTTGCGCATAAATAGGTAAATTATACAATTTATTCATCGTATTTTCAGCACCATCTAAACCTCTAATCGTCTCGAAAAGTGGCATGATATCAAACTTAATTTCATCGTCTTGATAACCACAAAATTTGAATAAAGCATAAACATTTAAAACATCGAAAATGGTTTCAGAATTTGAAATAATGTATCGGTTAACACCTAATTCACCATTTCGTTGCTGAATTTTTTTTAATTGATAAACATTTTTGATTGTATCAATCACAATATCATCTTCAAAATCTTCTGGTTTAGCTGTAAAAGACGGATTTATTAACAATTCGATTTGTTCTGCTTCGCTTAAATCTTTCAGATTAATTCCAGTATATTTTTCAACAATTCGGTTAATCACTTTTTGATGAACACGCGAATCTTGACGAATATCCAAAGAAGCAAAATGCAATCCGAAAATATCAACACGTGTGATAAAATCATCTAAAATATCTAAGAAAACACCATTGTGTTGTTCAATTAAAATTGTACGAATCGTTTGTAAGCGCGTTTTGATTTCATCAATTGTAATTGTTCCATTTTCATTGAACATATTTTCGTAAATCAAATTACTCAACGCTTTTAAAGGTTCTGTAACATGCTTGAATGTTAATCTACGTTGAACAATTTTAAGATGATTGTAATAATTTTTTAAGATACTTGTACGCAATAAACTTGCAACTTTCCATGTAATTTCTGCTGTTACAAACGGATTTCCATCGCGATCGCCTCCAGGCCAAAAACCTAATTGAATAACAGGAGATTTTAGAGGTTCACTTTCTGTAAAAAACAATTGGTTGATTTCGTTGTATAATCGTCCAATTGTTTGATAATATACATTTCTCAAATAATAAATAATAGAAACAGCTTCATCGTAAGGAGTTGGTTTTTCTTCGTTGATAAAAGGTGTTTTTCCTAATTGTTGCAACAATAAATCAATTTTACTTACCGAATCTTGTTGAATTGCGTCGCGTAAATCTTGAATAATTTGTTGAACATTTGTTGGATAAAACTGCGTTGGATGGGCTGTAAAAACAACTCTTGTTACAAAATCTTCGATTCTGGTTTTTACTTGCTCCATTTTACCTTGCGCTTGTGCAATATGATAAATGCTTTCCAAACTTCCTTTTTCATTTTCGGAATGTAATGACGGAAATGCAGCATCTTCGATACTATCAAACAAAACAACTTGTCGCTCGATGTATTGTATCATTCGAAACATCAAATCGATTTGCTCTTGTTCGGTTTTTAAATCAGTGTATTTCTCAAAAAAATTGTTGATGATTTCATTTGGTGATTTACCTTCGGGTAAACCTTTTTGACTTTCATCATACAAAAACGGAATCAATGATCCGATGTTTTGCATTTTTTCGTAGGGAAGACTCATAAAGAGACTGTTGTAAATTTGAAACTTATTTTCCACAATTTGGTGGAATTTAAGTTCAGATAAATTCGTACTTCGCATTAATAGGTATTTTTTCTCTTAATAGTAAATTTACTTGTTTCGAGGTAATTATCCTATTTATTTTAAACCAAAAAAAGAGAATCATATTGATTCTCTTTTTTATTATGATCGATTATTTAATTCAATTAATGGTTCAATAAAGTCTCTTGTATTTGATAAACGAGGAACTTTATTTTGTCCACCTAATTTACCTCTTGAAGCCATCCATTCGATGAATAATTTTGTGCGTGCTTTGTGTACAATCGGTCGATTAAGTGTCATATTATTGTAACGTTTTGCTTCGTAATCGGAATTAACTTCTTGCAAACCTTTATCTAAACAATCAATAAATTGCTCAAAATTTTCAGGCTCTTTATCAAACTCTATCATCCATTCGTGAGCGCCTTTTTCTTTTCCTTGCATAAAAATTGGACCAGCACTATATTCAGAAACAATTGAATTTGTTTGCATACAAGCACGTTTCAAAGCTTCTTCTGCATTTTCTATCATCAATTCTTCGCCAAATGCATTGATATAATGTTTTGTTCGTCCAGAAACAACAATTCTGTGTGGATTAGTTGAGGTAAATCGAACCGTATCACCAATAATATAACGCCATAAACCACCATTTGTTGTAATTACCATGGCGTAATTTTTACCAACTTCAACTTCTTTAATCGTTAAAAATCGTTGAGCTTCTGAACCAAATTCTTCCATTGGAATAAATTCGTAAAAAATTCCGTTGTCTAATAATAACAACAACTCTTTACTATTTAATTGATCCTGAATTCCAAAAAAACCTTCGGAAGCATTATATAATTCGAAATAATTTAATTTTTTCTGAGTAATTAAATTATAATTTTCTGCATAAGGTTTGAAGCTGATTCCACCATGAAAAAACACTTCGAGATTTGGCCACAATTCGTCCAAATAATTCTTTCCAGTTTCGGCTAATAATTTATTCAAAACGACTAACATCCACGAAGGAACACCAGTTAAAGAACTAACATCTTCATTTTTTGTTGCATTAATAATAGCATTCATCTTTACATTCCAATCAGACATTAGAGAAATCTCACGATTTGGAATGTTTTTCATTTCTGCATAAAAAGGTAAATTATCAATCAGAATAGCTGATAAATCACCAAAACGCGTATCATATTTTTGATAAAGTTCACTACTTCCACCAATTCTTAAGTTTTTGTGCATAAAAATATCCGTTTCGGGATAAGCGTTTAAATACAATGCAAACATTGTTTTTCCTGCTGCGTAATGGCAATCTTCTAAGGATTCATTACTAATCGGAATAAATTTACTTTTGGCATTTGTTGTTCCAGAAGATTTCGCAAACCATTTTATTTTTCCATGCCAAGTAACATCTTTTTCACCTTTTCTTGCTAATTCAATATAAGGTTGAAAATCCTCGTAATGCACTGCAGGGACTTGCTCTTGAAATTTATGTGTCGTTTTGATTTCGTCAAAATGAAATTCTTTTCCGTAAATAGTCGATTTGGCTTTTTTGATATTCTCAAATAACACACGTTGTTGCGTACCAACTGGATTTTTGATACTTTCCTCGATGATATTCATTCGGCTACGCATCATAATTTCCATAATCTTATTGACTATTCCCATCCGCTAAAAGTTTTGTAGATTTACACAAAATTAATTAAACTTTTTTAGCAAGATGCAGTTTGAAGGACAAATTCGTAAAATGACAACTGAAAATGGAACGCCAATCAATTATTATTGGAATTTCAAGAATGATTTTATTGTTATGAATCAATTGTTAGGAAAAAAAATCAAGATTAACTTTGATCATTACGAATGTTTAAACTGTCACGAGGACAAAGAGATTTATCAGATGGGATATTGTAAAAATTGTTTTTTTACAGTTCCAGAAGCTAATCCAAGTATTATCAATCCAGAACTTTCTACAGCACATTTGGGAATTGCGCAACGTGATTTAGAGTTTGAAACGAAATTCGAATTGCAACCGCATATTGTGTATTTGGCAAATTCTTCGGGAATAAAAGTTGGTGTAACACGTTTAACTCAAGTGCCGACTCGTTGGATCGATCAAGGAGCATCAGAAGCTATTATTATTGCACGAACGGATAATCGTTACGAAGCTGGAATGATAGAGGTTTCGTTGAAAAATGTTATTGCAGATAAAACAAATTGGCAAAGAATGTTGAAAAATGATGTGCCAGAAATTAATTTGTTTGAAAAGTATCACGAAATCAGAAATGAAGTGAATCCAGATTTTCAACAATTTTTGGTTGATGAGCCAGAAGTTTGGAAGTTAGACTATCCAGTTTTATCTTATCCAGAAAAAGTAAAATCATTAAACTTGAAAAAAACGCCAGAAATAGAAGGTGTTTTGAAAGGAATAAAAGGTCAATACTTGATTTTTGAAGACAATACCGTTTTCAATGTTCGAGGTCACGAAGGTTTTTATGTGAATTTTAAAGTGTAAAATTTATTTTACAATAAAATATATTCAAAAGTCGATTTTGTAACAGAATCGACTTTTTTTGTTTCTATCTATTTGATTTCAATAAAAATACTTGTTTTTTATCTTATTTATTTTTACATTAGTTATAATCAATTAACACAAAAAATAGGAATTATGAAAGCAAGTGCATTACTTATGGTTGGTGGTATTTTGGCTTTAACAGCATGTAATAAAAAATCAGATTTGCCAGATTATAAGGTGAAAGAAGCAGTTTTAGATGTTTACAAATACAGAGCAGATAAGCCAGATTCACTTTTTTCGAAAGTAGAAGGCGTAAATGTGGATGATTTGAATGCGGTGGTTAAACAATATGGGCCAGTTGATGTCTACAACTTTGAGAAAATGACGCCTCTTGAAGATGGTGACAAAACAGTTTACGAAGCAGTTTATAAAGTATCTTTTAAAGGAGCAGAAGGTACAGAAACTTTTAAAGTACGAAAAATTGATAAACTAGACGGAATTGTTGTTGGCTATGCAAGTGATGTAAAACCTGTTGCTGAACCAAATGATTCATTGGCTGTAAAAAAGGATTCGGTGAAATAAATATAAAAAAAGAATAAATACGTAATGATTTATTGAAAAAGTTTGTATATTCGTTATCAATAATGAAACAAAACGGATTAGATACAATCATTTCAATTACGACGACTTCTAGTGTTCACACTTAGAGGAGTTTTGTTATGTATTTAATTCTAAAAAAATAATGCAAAAGCATCTTCTCAAAAGGAAGATGCTTTTTTTATGATCAAAATTTAAATTATGAAAGTTTTAAAATTCGGAGGAACATCAGTCGGATCGGTAGAAGGTATTCGCGCGGTCGTAGAAATTGTTAAACAGGAAAAGCAACAAAATAACTCGATTATTTTGGTTGTGTCTGCTATTTCTGGTTTGACCAATTTATTAACCAAAATGTCTGAAGAAGCTTCATCAGGAAATTTTGATGAAAATGATTTAAAACTTTTTCAAGACAAACATTTCGAAATTGTAAAAGCTTTAATCGATGTGCCGAATCAAAATCCGATTTTAACAAAATTAAAATTGTTGATGAATGAGTTGGAAGCATTATTAGAAGGGGTGGAAATTCTGAAAGAATTAAGCCCTCAAACAAAAGATTTGATTTTGAGTTTCGGCGAAAGATGTAGTGCTTTATTAATAGCAAAAGTAATGCAAGAGCATGTTGGAAATTCATTGGCGATTAATGCATCAGATTATATTTTGACTGATCATAATTTTGGTCAAGCGAATGTTATCGAGGAAAAATCGTTTCAGAATATTCAACAATTAGCAAAAGATTATTCGGATAAATTATTAGTTGTAACAGGGTTTATTGCTGCTAATGAAGAAGGACGAGTGACAACTTTGGGAAGAGGAGGTTCTGATTACACTGCGGCTTTGATTGGTGCGGCTTTACATGCAGAACAAATTGAAATTTGGACAGATGTAAATGGAATGATGACGGCGGATCCTCGTTTTGTGAACAAAGCTTTTTCGTTAGAAAATTTATCGTATACAGAAGCGATGGAATTGTCGTATTTCGGTGCGAAAGTGATTTATCCGCCAACAATGGCTCCAGCTTTTAAACTTCGAATTCCGATTTTAATTAAAAACACATTTCAACCGGATTTTGAGGGAACAAAAATTCAGTTCGATTCGCAACCAACAGATTATCCAATTAAAGGAATTTCGTCGATCAAAGATATTGCATTAGTCAATATAAAAGGAAGCGGCTTGGTTGGCAAATTGGGCTTTAGTGGAAAACTTTTTTCACTTTTAGCGCAACATCATATCAACATTGTGTTGATTACGCAATCTTCGTCAGAGCATAGTATCACGCTTGCCATTCATCATAATGAAGTCGAAAAAGCAAAGCAATTAATTGAAGAAGAGTTTTGTTTGGAAATTGCAGTAAAATGGTTGGAACCAATTGAAATTGAAGAAAATCTCGGAATTATTGCAATTGTTGGAGAAAACATGAAGAAAATGGTTGGTGTTTCGGGCAAGTTATTTTATGCATTAGGACGAAATGGAATCAATGTCAGAGCGATTGCGCAAGGTTCTTCGGAGTATAATATTTCGGTTGTGATTAACGAAAATGATTTGTCAAAAGCTTTAAATGCGGTACATGATGCGTTTTTTAATCATTTGAAAAAAACAATTCATGTTTTCAATGTTGGAGTAGGAAATATTGGGTCGACATTTTTAAATCAATTAGAAAAACAGAAAGATTTTTTAGCAAAAAATAATGATATCGAAATAAAATTGGTTGGATTATCAAATTCAAAAAAAATGATGTTTGATGAAAACGGAATTAATTTATCGAATTGGAAAAATGAATTAGAAAATTCTTCTTCTCCAGCTGATTTGAATGAATTTATCCAAAAAATGAAACAGTATAATTTACCAAATTGTGTTTTTGTAGATAATACTGCGAGTTCTGATTTGCCAAATTATTACAAACAAATTTTTGAAAGCAGTATTTCGGTTGTAACATGTAATAAAATTGCGAATTCATCTTCTTATCAAGAGTATAAAAAATTGAAAGAAACTGCTCGAAAATATGGCATTGATTTCCTTTATGAAACGAATGTTGGAGCAGGTTTACCAATTATTAGCGTGTTGAAAGATTTAAGAATGAGTGGAGATCAAATCTTAAAAATTGAAGCAATTTTATCAGGAACAATTTCGTATATATTTAATCATTTTAAAGGTGAAAATACATTTGCCGAAATTGTAAAAAAAGCGCAAGAATTAGGTTATACAGAACCAGATCCTCGCGATGATTTGAGTGGAATAGATTTTATGCGAAAAATGTTGATTCTTGCTCGTGACAATGGTTACGAAATTGAAGCGGGAGATGTAAAAATCGATTCTATTTTGCCTAAATCTTGTTTAGAAGCTGCAACTGTAGAAGATTTTTATCAAGAATTAGTCAACGAAAATGATTATTTCGAAAAGATAAAACATCAAGCAGATGAGGAGCAGAAAGTGATTCGTTACATCGGGATTTTAGAAGATGGAAAAATATCAATTTCGTTAGAATTGGTGGATAATCAACATCCGTTTTATGCCTTGTCTGGAAGCGATAATATTATTTCTTTTACAACAGCGCGTTACAAGGAACGTCCTTTGGTTGTGAAAGGACCTGGAGCTGGTGCAGAAGTTACAGCAGCTGGCGTTTTTGCAGATTTAGTTAATATAAGTTCAATACGATAAAAGATGAATCAAATAATCGAAAATAAATATAAGCTTGATCAAGCGAAGTTTTTAGATAAAGTACATGTTTTTGCTCCTGCAACAGTTGCCAATATGATCTGTGGATATGATATTTTGGGCTTTGCGGTGGATTATCCAGGTGATGAGGTAATCATGAAAAAGACAGAAAAGTTAGGAATCGAAATTCTGACAATTACAGGTGACGAGGGTAAATTGCCTTTGGATGCGATGAAAAATACAGTTTCTCATTCGGCATGGAAATTATTTTGTGATTTAGGTCTACAAGATTCTTTTGGATTATCGATAGAATTACACAAAAAAATGCCAATTGGAAGTGGTTTAGGTTCAAGCGCGGCGAGCACAGTTTCTGGACTTTTTGCATTGAATGAATTATTAGGAAAACCACTTTCTAAAAATGAGCTTTTGCCTTATTGTATGGAAGGCGAACGATTGGCTTGTGGCGCTGCTCATGCGGATAATGTTGCGCCATCGTTGTTTGGAGGAATTACGTTGATTCCTTCTTATGAGCCGATTTTGGTGCGTTCTTTACCTGTTCCTGAAAATTTATATGTCACACTGATTTACTCAAAAGTAGAAGTGCCAACAAAGGATGCGCGCAAATTAATTAAAGATAAAGTGCAATTGAGTAAAGCAATAAAGCAATGGGGAAATATTGCAAGTTTGGTTGCAGCGCTTTATGAGAATGATTACGAAGAAATTGGTCGTTCGATGCAAGATGATATTGTCGAACCAAATCGTTCTTTATTGATTCCATATTTTAATGAAATGAAAAGTATTTCGCTCGAAAATAATGCATTAACATTCGGTATTTCTGGTTCTGGACCAACAGTTATGGCGTTATCTAAAAGTAAATTGGGTGCAGAAAATATCGAACAAAAACTAAATGATTTTTTGACGATAAAAGAAATTGAACATTTATCATTTGTCTCTAAAATTAATCAACAAGGACCTTACATAAAATACTAAAAATGGAATTATATAGTACAAATAATCATAATAATAGAGTCGATTTTAAACAAGCCGTTTTTCAATCTTTGCCAGAAGATAAAGGATTGTATATGCCTTTGTCGTTACAAAAAATAGATGATGAATGGATCAATTCGATTGAAAATTATTCATTTCAAGAGATTGCGAAAAAGGTTACAAATCATTTATTAAAAGATGATTTTTCTGAAGAAACGATTAATAATTTGATTGATGAGGTAATCAATTTTCCTGCGCCTTTGGTGTTTTTAGAAGATGATTTAGCTATTTTGGAATTATTTCACGGACCTTCTTTTGCTTTTAAAGATTTTGGAGCAAGATTTATGAGTCGCGTGATGGCGTATTATTCGAAAAAAGATAATGAATTGTTAGATATTTTGGTCGCAACTTCTGGCGATACAGGAGGCGCTGTCGCACTTGGCTTTCTGGGAGTAGAAGGAACGAGAGTAACGATTTTGTATCCAAAAGGAAAAGTGTCGCTGATACAAGAATTGCAATTAACGGCGAATGGAAAAAATATTCGTGCCATAGAAATCGACGGAACTTTTGATGATTGTCAAGCCTTGGTAAAGCAAGCTTTTTTAGATAAAGATTTAATGAAAAATCTAAATTTAACCTCAGCAAATTCAATTAATATTGCTCGCTTAATTCCGCAATCTTTCTATTATTTCGAGGCATTTGCCCAAGCAAAAAGAAAAGGTTTTGAGAAAGTATCATTTGTTGTTCCGAGTGGGAATTTTGGGAATATTACGGCTGGTATTTTGGCTTCAAAATTAGGATTGGAAGTGGAACAATTTGTTGCGGCTACAAATGCGAATGATACTATTCCGTCGTTTTTAGAAACCGAAAATTATCAACCAAAACCTTCTGTACAAACGTTATCGAATGCAATGGATGTTGGAAATCCGAGTAATTGGGTTCGCGTGATGGAATTTTTTGAGCAAGATGTGGGGCAATTAAAATCAAAAATGGTTTCAAAAGCTTTTTCAGATATTGAAACGACAAATGCAATTGTTAAAATTAATCAAGAATATGATTACATTGCTTGTCCGCATACGTCGATTGCGTGGTTGGCAGCGAAGGAATACCAAGCGAAAAAGCAAGATGAAAAAGAGTTAGTGGTATTTTTATCGACAGCGCATCCGTGTAAATTTCCTGAAGTTTTTCCGAAAGAAATACGAGATAAAATTGTCTATCCAAAAGAAGTCGAAGAATTGAAATCGAAACAATCGAATAAAGTTAAAATGAACAATAATTTTGATGAGTTAAAAAATTGGTTGTTGAATAATTAATAAATTAAAAAGCAAAGTTTCTAACTAAATAGAAGCTTTGCTTTTTTTGAATAGTATATTAATGATGGAAAAATTATCCAATCATTAACGAAAAGAGTGTGTTGTCTGTGTTAAGATATTGATAGTCGAAATGATGATTTTCTAATCTAAAAATTAAACCATCTAAATCTTCTTTTTTGTCTAATTCAATGCCAACTACTGCTGGACCTGTTTCTTTGTTATTTTTTTGCGTGTATTGGAAATAGGTGATGTCATCATTTTCACCCAAAACTTCGTTCACTAATTCTTTTAAAGCGCCAGCACGTTGAGGAAAATTGATAATGAAATAATGTTTCAAACCTTCATATTGCAAACTTCTTTCTTTTATTTCTTCCATTCGCGTAATGTCGTTGTTGCTTCCACTAAGCACGCAAACCACATTTTTTCCTTTGATTTCTTCCTTGAAAAAATCTAAAGCCGAAACACTCAAAGCGCCTGCTGGTTCTACAACAATTGCGTCTTCATTGTACAAACGCAAAATGCTCGAACAAACTTTTCCTTCTGGAACAGCACAAGTTGTTTCTAAACCTTCTGCACAGATTTTGTAGGTTTTTTCACCTGCTTTTTTTACAGCTGCGCCATCTACAAAAGGGTCAATCTTCGCTAATGCAACAGATTGTTTTTGTTTGATAGCTTCTGCCATACTTGCTGCGCCACTCGGTTCTACGCCAATAATTTTGGTGTTTGGACTAAGTGTTTTCATCACAGAAATAACGCCAGATGCTAAACCTCCACCGCCAATTGGCACGAAAATATAATCGATTGGTTGATTGCATTGATTCAAAATTTCTAAAGCAACAGTTCCTTGTCCTGCGATTACTTTTTCGTCATCAAAAGGATGAATAAATGTAATATTTCCTTCTTGGGATAATTGATGTGCAAAAGCCGATGCATCATCAAATGTATCACCATGTAAAATGATTTCGATTTGATCTTTCCCAAACCATTTTACTTGTTTTATTTTTTGTTGAGGTGTCGTCGTTGGCATCACAATTTTACCTTTGATATTTAATTGTTGACACGAATACGCCACACCTTGTGCGTGATTTCCTGCACTTGCGCAGATTACACCATTATTTTTTTCTTGTTCTGATAACTGAACGATTTTATTATAAGCACCACGTAATTTGTATGAACGGACGACTTGTAAATCTTCTCGTTTTAGATAGACATTCGCATCAAATTGACGACTTAAATTTTCATTGAAATCGAAAGGAGTGTTTTTGGCAACTCCTTTCAAATTCATTTGTGCTAAGTTTACTTCGTCAAGCGAAACGCCTAAGGTCTCAGTTTTCTCACTTCTAAGTCCCTTTGTCATAATTCACTATTTTCTTAGTTATTTTAATATTTGATTATGCCGTTTTTATGGTTTTCATAGCAGTCATTGCTTTACGAAGTTTTTTTCCCACAGTTTCGACAGGATGATTACGTAAAACATCATTTATGTGTACCAATGTCGCATTGTCAACAGCATTGTCTTTTCCTTCGTTGTAATTTTTTCCGACAACGTCTACGTTTACTTTTGTCATAAAATCTTTTAACAAAGGTTTACAAGCCTGATCGAAAAGATAACAACCATATTCTGCTGTATCAGAAATTACACGATTCATTTCGAATAATTTTTTACGAGCAATTGTATTTGCAATCAATGGTGTTTCGTGTAATGATTCGTAGTAAGCAGATTCAGGTTTAATACCTGCTTCCACCATAGTTTCGAAAGCTAATTCAACTCCAGCACGAACAAAAGCAACCATTAAAGTGTAATGATCAAAATATTCTTGTTCAGTAATATTTGCATCTCCAGCGGGTGTTTTTTCAAAAGCAGTTTCTTCAGTTTCAGCTCTCCATTTTAATAAGTTTTTATCATCATTCGCCCAATCTTCCATCATTGTTTTACTAAACTCACCAGAAATAATGTCGTCTTGATGTTTTTGGAATAATGGACGCATAATATCTTTTAATTCCTCTGATAGTTCAAAAGCTTTAATTTTAGCAGGATTACTTAATCTATCCATCATACCGCTAACTCCACCATGTTTTAAGGCTTCTGTAATTACTTCCACACCATATTGAACTAATTTTGAAGCATAACCAGCATCAATTCCGTTTTCAATCATTTTTTCGAAAGAAAGAATAGAACCTGTTTGTAAAAGACCACATAAAATGGTTTGCTCTCCCATCAAATCTGATTTTACTTCCGCAACAAATGATGATCTTAAAACTCCCGCTCTGTGACCACCAGTTCCTGCACAATATGCTTTTGCTTGATCAAAACCTTTTCCTTCGGGATCATTTTCTGGGTGAACGGCAATTAATGTAGGAACTCCGAATCCTCTTAAATATTCTGCACGAACTTCCGAACCTGGACATTTTGGTGCAACCATTATTACTGTAATATCTTTACGAATTTGCACACCTTCTTCTACGATATTGAATCCATGAGAATATAAAAGTGTAGCACCTTGTTTAATAAGTGGTTGAACAGTATTGATAACTTGCGTATGTTGTTTATCCGGCGTTAAATTCGCAACAACATCAGCATTTGGGATTAATTCCTCGAAAGTTCCTACTGTAAAATTATGACTTGTTGCATTTTTCCAAGAATCTCTTTGTTGTTCAATCGCTTCTTTGCGTAACGCGTATGAAACATCTAAACCGCTGTCTCGTAGATTTAATCCTTGGTTTAACCCTTGCGCACCGCAGCCTACAATCACAATTTTTTTGTCTTTTAATGCGTCTGTACCTTTTGCGAATTCTGAGTTATTTAGAAATTCTGCTTGTCCTAGTTGATATAATTGACCTCTTAATGATAGTGAATTAAAGTAATTAGTCATTTTTGATTTTTTAATAAAATTATTTGTTGAATTATTCGTCTTTACATTGTGAAAACTGAGGTTCCTTCGTTTAGGAATTCATTTTCGATTACTTCTTTTGATGGCTCGTCTTTTTCGAATTGTAATAATTTTTCATGGAAACCAGCACTTGCTTTTATAATGGCTATTCTAGCTCCACGAACAAATTCTATTAAGCCATATTTAGTCAGCTCTTGTGTTAGATTATCAATTTCCTCACGATGACCAGCTGTTTCAAAAACTGTATAATCATTGCGAATCACAACTGTATTCGCGCCATATTGACGTAATAAACGTTCAACGTATGCCTTTTCAGCAATAATGTTAGTGGGTACTTTGTATAAAGCTTGTTCTTGCCAGATTAATTCATCATTATTATTGAAATAAGCTTTAAGAACATCGATTTGTTTTTCAATTTGCATGCAAAGTTTTCGAACGACTTCTTCAGATTCTTCAATTACAATTGTAAATCGGTGTACATTTTCTATTTCTGATGGAGAAGTGCTTAAACTTTCAATATTAATTTTTCGTCGAGTAAAAATTCCTGCAACTCTTCCCAAAATTCCTATGGAATTTTCTGTATATAGCGTAATTGTATATTCTTGTTTTGAGTCCATAATAATTTATTTTAATCTAATTTCAGAAACACTTGTACCTTGTTCTACCATAGGAAATACATTGTTTTCTTTTCCTACCATAACTTCTAAAAGATAAGAACCATCATGCTCTAACATCTCTTTTAAAGCATTTTTCAAGTCGTTTCTTGCTTCTATTTTTTGACCTTCTATTTGGTAGGCTTTTGCAAGTGCTACAAAATCTGGACTTGTAATATCTACGAAAGAATAGCGTTTGTCGTTGAATAATTCTTGCCATTGACGCACCATTCCAAGGAAGCTATTGTTTAGGATTAATATTTTTACTTTAGCTCCAAATTGCATAATCGTTCCCATTTCTTGTAACGTCATTTGGAAACCACCATCTCCACAAACCATGACAATGTCTTTTTCTGGTGCTCCATACCATGCTCCAATTGCTGCAGGTAAACCAAATCCCATTGTTCCTAATCCTCCTGATGTAACCAAAAGCTTAGAATCTTTGAATTTCGCGTAACGACAAGCCGACATCTGATGTTGTCCTACGTCTGTCACAATAACGGCTTCTCCTTTAGTTAATTCATTTAAGGTATTGATAACCTCAGCCATAGATATCACATCAGTTGTTGGATGGAATTCTTTATTAATAACTTCTGTACGTTCTTCTTTTTCGAGATCTCTAAATTCTTTTAACCATTGAGAATGATCATTAGGATGAATCAAATTTGTTAATAACAGAAGTGTTTTTTTACAATCTCCCCAAACAGGGACAGCAACTTTTACATTTTTACCAATCTCTGCTGGGTCAATATCAAGATGAATCACTTTGGCTTGTTTTGCATATTTGTCTAAGCGTCCAGTTACGCGATCATCAAACCTCATTCCTATGGCAATTAATACATCGCAATCATTTGTTTTAACATTAGGTGCATAATTACCATGCATACCTAATAAACCTACATATTGTGGATGATCAGTATCTAAAGAACTTAATCCCATCAAAGTTGTTGCTACAGGAATTCCAGATTTTTCTAAGAAATCGTTTAATTCTTGTTCAGCTTTTCCAAGTAATATTCCTTGACCAATAATCGCAAATGGTTTTTTTGCTTGATTAATAAGTTTAGCAGCAGCTTTTATATATTCAGTTCTTATCTCTGGTTCTGGTCTATAACTGCGAACATGCGTGCATTTCTCATACTTTTTCTTTTCGATAAGTTGTATTTGAGCATTTTTTGTAATGTCAATTAAGACAGGTCCTGGTCTTCCAGAGCGAGCAATATGAAATGCTTTTGCTAGAACATCATTTATTTCTTCTGCATCAGTAATTTGATAATTCCATTTCGTGATAGGATTAGTAATATTGATAACGTCAGTTTCTTGAAAAGCATCCGTTCCTAAAAGAGAAGCGAAAACTTGCCCTGTGATACATACAATAGGATTGCTATCAATCATGGCATCTGCAATTCCAGTGACTAAATTCGTTGCGCCTGGACCACTCGTGGCAAAAGCTACACCTACTTTTCCTGAAGTTCTTGCATAACCTTGCGCAGCGTGAATGCCTCCTTGTTCATGACGAACTAAAATGTGTTCTAATATATCTTTGTAATCATACAAAGCATCATATATAGGCATAATTGCGCCACCAGGATAGCCAAAGACTGTTGTAACTCCTTCGGACAATAAAGCGTTAATAATCGCTTGTGAACCTGAAATTTGAGTTGGTTTATTGGTCAGTAAGACATCCTTCTGAAGCGTTTCCGACTTGCTTTGCGTATTTGTATAAGACTCCATTTTTTACTTTTAATGCGGGTTGTTTCCAGTTATTTTTTCGATTTTCTAATGTTTTTTCATCAATCAAAAGGTTTAATTCATTTTTGTTGATGTCAATTTCGATGAGATCATTATTCTCGACTAATGCGATTGGACCTCCTTCAAAAGCTTCTGGTGTTATGTGACCGACGACAAATCCGTGCGTTCCGCCACTAAATCGTCCGTCTGTAATCAAAGCGACTTTATCTCCTAATCCAGCTCCAATAATGGCAGATGTTGGTTTCAACATTTCTGGCATTCCAGGACCACCTTTCGGACCTTCGTTTCGGATGACGATAACGCTTCCAGCTTTGATTTGTAAATCTTCGATTGCTTTTAAAACTTCAACTTCGCTATTAAAAACTTGTGCTTTTCCTTTAAAATAAAAACCTTCTTTTCCAGATATTTTAGATACCGATCCGCCAGGAGCAAGGTTTCCGTAAAGCATTTGTAAGTGTCCAGTTTCTTTTATGGGATTAGATAATGGACGAATAATATTTTGTTTAGAGAAATCTAAATCAGGAACCGATGCTAAATTTTCGGCTAATGTTTTTCCAGTAACCGTTAAACAACTTCCATCGATTAAATCTTCTTGTAACATATACTTTAAAACAGCAGGAACTCCACCAACTTTACTCAAATGTTCCATCAAGTATTTTCCACTAGGTTTTAAGTCTGCTATTACTGATGTTTTATCGTTAATTGCTTGTATATCGTCTAATGATAATTTGATATTCATAGTCGCTGCAATTGCTAATAAGTGCAAAACAGCATTTGTGCTTCCGCCTAAAACAACAATTGTTTTGATTGCATTTTCTAAAGAATTCTTCGTGATGATATCACTTGGTTTAATATCTTTTTCTAATAAAATTCTTAGATAATGTGCCGCAGTTGTACATTCGTTTTTCTTTTCTTGACTAAGAGCAGGGTAAGACGAAGAATAAGGTAAACTCATTCCCATTGCTTCAATCGCCGCTGCCATTGTGTTTGCTGTATACATTCCGCCACAAGCACCTGGACCAGGACAAGCATTCTGAATGATTCCACAAAAATCTTTGTCATCAAGATTTCCGTTTAATTTTTTTCCTAATGCTTCGAAAGCAGAAACAATGTTTAATTCCTCTTCTTTGTAATGTCCCGGAGCAATTGTTCCACCATAAATCATGATCGAAGGACGGTTTAAACGTCCCATTGCCATAATCGATCCTGGCATGTTTTTATCACAACCAGGAATAGTAATTACGCCATCGTAAAAGTGTCCTGCACAAACAGTTTCGATAGAATCTGCAATGATTTCTCTACTTACTAAAGAGTAGCGCATTCCTGAAGTTCCGTTGGTAATTCCATCGCTAATTCCGATAGTGTTGAACTTCAATCCGATTAGGTTTTCGGCTTTCATTCCATCTTGTACCAACTGTGCAAATTGATTTAGGTGCATATTGCAAGTATTTCCATCGTACCCCATGCTTGCAATTCCGATTAATGGTTTTTTAAGGTCTTCGTTTGTTAAGCCAATCCCATGTAACATCGCTTGTGACGCGGGTAAAGTGTCATCTTGCGTAACGGTTCGACTATGTTTGTTTAGTGCTTTGTTGTTGTTTTTCATCACTATTTATTTGACATTGTTTGTATTAAAAACATAAAAAAAAGCCACCCTGAATAAAGGTGGCTCATAAAAAATCGTTCAAAAAATTTGTCATAAAACCACCTTTCCTAATCGTAAGACCAAGACTAAAATAATAATGATAATAATGACGAAATTGTTTTGCATAATATTGTTTAATTAATTTTTCTCCATAAAAAAAGCCACCTCGTTAAGAAGTGGCTTTAATTGTTATTTTGTACGTACACAACTAATTACCACTCCCTGGGATAAGAATGACTAAAATAATCAAGTTGATAATGTTGTGAACTAATTTCATTTTCTTTTTTTGATAAGCCAAAGCTAGGATTAATTTTTTTAACTTAGCTCAACTTTTTTTATAAATTTTCCGAAAAATTTTCATTAATTGAAAATTCGCATTTTAACATTGCTTTTTTTAAAGATTGTTTAAAAATAAGTTTATAAAATTTTATATTTGCAAAACTTTGGAACAGAAAACTATTCACAACGTTTTTAGCTTATACGATTCTTCAGATTTCGTACAGAAGCTTATTGTCAATTTTAAAAATAATCCACAGCATAAAGTCAATATCAAAGGTTTTTTAGGTTCAGGATTGAGCATTATAACTGGTCATTTATATGATCGTGTTGCGCGTCCTACGATTCTAATTTTTGATGATAAAGAAGAAGCGGCTTATGTGTTAAATGATTTGGAAACTTTGTTTGATAAAGAACAAATTCTATTTTTTCCGTCTTCTTATAAGCGTCCTTACGAAATTGAGGAAGTAAATAATGCAAATGTTGTTATTAGAACAGAGGTTTTAAATGTATTATCGCATTCGAAACGCCCAAAAATTGTGGTGACATATGCGGAAGCCTTGTCTGAAAAAGTAGTGACAAAAAAAGCGCTTTCTACGAATACACTTAAAGTGAAGGTTGGAAATGATTTAGGAATTGATTTCTTAACGGAGGTTTTATCTTCTTATAATTTTCATCGTGTTGATTTTGTTTCTGAACCGGGAGAATTCTCGATTCGTGGTGGAATTATAGATGTTTTTTCGTTTTCGAATGAGCATCCTTATCGAATTTCGTTGTTTGGTGATGAGGTGGAAACCATCAGAACGTTTGATATCGAGAATCAATTGTCCATTGCAACGACAAAAGAAATTACGATTATTCCAAATCTTGAGAGTAAATCGATTAACGAAAAACGAGAAAGTTTCTTAGAATATATTTCGAAAGATAGTTTAGTTATCGCGAAAAATATTTCTGTTTTAGCGAAACAAATCACCAAGAATTTTGAACAAGCGGAAGTTGCTTTTTCAGAATTGAAAGGAGAAATTAAACAAGCAGAACCGAATCATTTATTTTTGAATGAGAATGCATTTCTTCAACAAATTTCATCTTATGGAGTTATTGAATGTTCCATGAAATCTTATTTTGAAACAGTTGAAGAAATAGAATCACCATTCAAACCTCAACCAAGTTTTAATAAGCAATTCGAGTTATTAATTGATGATTTGAATGAGCATAAAGCCGAAGGTTTCAAAAATGCACTGATTTGTTCCAATGAAAATCAAATCAAACGTTTCGAAGAAATTTTTGATGATATCGGAAAAGAAGTTTCATATATTCCCGTTTTGGGATCTATTTATCAAGGTTTTATTGACGAAGAAATCAAATTAACGTGTTATACAGATCACCAGATTTTTGGTCGATATCATAAATTCAATCTTCGAAATTCATTTTCCAAAAAAGAAGCGATTACGCTAAAGGAAATCAATTCGTTGCAAGTTGGAGATTTTGTGACGCATATAGATTATGGGATCGGAAAATTTGCAGGTTTGGTACGATTGAATAATAATGGCGTAACGCAAGAATCAATCAAATTGATTTATCAAAATAATGATATTCTGTATGTTAATATTCATTCGTTGCATAAAATTGCAAAGTTTAGAGGAAAAGATGGCGCTGAGCCAAAAATTTCAAAACTTGGATCTCCAGCTTGGAAAAATTTAAAGAATAAAACCAAAGCTAAAGTAAAAGAAATTGCTTTCGATTTGATTAAATTATATGCGAAACGCCGTGCCAGAAAAGGTTTTGCGTATTCGCCTGATACGTATTTGCAAAATGAGTTGGAAGCATCTTTTATTTATGAAGATACGCCCGATCAGTACAAAGCGACGCAAGATGTAAAAACGGATATGGAATCTGAACGCCCAATGGATCGTTTGGTTTGTGGAGATGTTGGTTTCGGGAAAACAGAGGTTGCGATTCGTGCGGCGATGAAAGCAGCTGTTGATGGAAAACAAGTTGCTGTTTTAGTGCCAACAACGATTTTAGCTTTTCAACATTTCAAGACATTTTCAGAGCGTTTACGAGATTTGCCTGTGAAAGTTGCTTATCTCAATCGATTTGTAACAGGAGCAAAGAAAAAAGCTGTTTTAGATGGTTTAAAATCTGGTCAAGTTGATATTGTGATAGGAACGCATCAATTGGTTAATCCAAAAATTGAATACAAAGATTTGGGATTATTAATTGTGGATGAGGAACACAAATTTGGTGTTGGTGTAAAAGATAAATTGAAAACACTTCGCGAAAATATTGATACATTAACCTTGACTGCGACGCCAATTCCGCGTACACTTCAATTCTCGTTGATGGCTGCGCGTGATTTATCGGTTATCAAAACTCCTCCACCAAATAGACAACCTGTCGATACGCAATTGGTTGGTTTTAATGAAGAGATTTTCCGTGATGCGATTATGTATGAAATGCAACGTGGTGGACAAGTTTATATCATTCACAATCGTGTGCAATCGTTAAAAGATATTGCTGGAATGGTACAACGATTAGTTCCTGATGCGAGTGTGGCGATTGGTCATGGACAAATGGATGGGAAAGAATTAGAAGCCGTTTTACTCGATTTTATTGATGGTCGATATGATGTTTTTGTGTCAACAACTATTATCGAATCTGGTTTAGATGTTCCGAATGCGAATACGATTTTAATTAATGATGCGCAGAATTTCGGTTTGGCAGATTTGCATCAAATGCGTGGACGTGTTGGTCGTAGTAACCGCAAAGCGTTTTGTTATTTGGTTGCGCCACCACTTTCGGTTTTAACGGACGAAGCGCGTAAACGTTTGCAAGCAATTGAGCAGTTTTCTGATTTAGGATCAGGATTCAATATTGCGATGAAAGATTTAGAAATTCGTGGAGCTGGAAATCTTTTAGGTGCTGAACAAACAGGATTTATGATGGATATTGGATTCGAAACGTATCAAAAAATCTTGAATGAAGCGATAGAAGAATTGAAAGAAACGGATTTCAAAGATTTGTTCGAAGATCAAAAATCGGAAGAAGTAAAATCGTATGTGTCGGATGTGCAAATTGATTCGGATTTACAAATTATGTTCCCAGACGAATACATTGAAAGTTCGGAAGAGCGTTTATTGCTGTACAAAGAATTAGCTGATGTCGAAACTGAAACATATTTACAAACGTTTAAAAATAATTTGATTGACCGCTTTGGAAAATTACCAATTGAAGCCGAAAATTTATTGGAATCAATTCAACTGAAATGGATCAGTAAAAAATTAGGTTTCGAACGTTTGGTGATGAAAAATGGTGTTTTATTGGCTTATTTTATTAATAAACCACAAAGCGAATTTTATCAGTCAGATGAATTTAGATTAATTTTAAATTACGTTCAAAATAACCCTAAAAACATCAGTTTTAAGGAAAAATCACCCAAAAAAGGAGAAGAGTACCCAACATTGTTAGTACGATTTGAACATATTAAAACTGTGAATGAAGCACTACAAGGTCTACAAAATTTATTAATTCATTAACTTTTTTAAGTTTTAATTAGTAATCTAATAAAATACATAGGGAGAATTGACCAAGTTGTTAGTTCTCCTTTTTTTATTCAATTATCAAACTTCCGATATAAATAAATAATATATAATTTATCATATAAAGAACTACAACTTACTGAAAACTAATTCACATAAATAATATGATATTTTATTATTATTTTTATCGATAAAATATTAGTTGGAAAAATAGTAAAGTAGTTATGGAAACAGCATCAAGTTATATTCCTATTCTCATTCTTTTTGTGATTGCTTTTGCGTTTGTAGCGGGTACTATCGTTGCGACGCATTTTCTTGGGCCATCGAGAAAGACAGACGAAAAATTAGAGAATTTCGAGTCTGGGATTGAGAAAGTTGGAAATGCAAGACAGCCATTTGCAATTAAATACTTCTTAGTAGCCATTTTATTCGTGTTATTCGACGTAGAGGTAATCTTCTTTTACCCATATGCAGCGAATTTTAAAGAGTTAGGTTGGGAAGGTTTTGCAGCAGTTGTAACATTCGTTGGATTATTCTTTGTGATGTACTTGTATGTACGCAAAAAAGGAGCTCTTAATTGGGAAAAATAGAGCGATTAAAATTCTAAAATAATAGTATAATGATTCATAATAAAAGACCAGTAACACACAATACCAATGTGAAGATTGTAGAGTCTCCAGGAGGTTTTGAAGGTGAAGGTTTTATGGCGATGCAACTATCAAAAGTAGTTGGATTAGCGCGTAAAAACTCTATTTGGCCTTTACCATTTGCGACAAGTTGTTGCGGAATCGAGTTTATGGCGACTATGGGTTCGACATACGATTTGGCACGTTTTGGATCTGAGCGTTTGGCTTTTACGCCTCGTCAGTGCGATTTGTTGATGGTAATGGGTACAATTTCTAAAAAAATGGCACCAGTTCTGAAGCAAGTTTACATCCAAATGGCAG
The DNA here is from genome assembly GCF_030324375.1 of Empedobacter sp. R132-2. Taxonomy (NCBI): domain Bacteria; kingdom Pseudomonadati; phylum Bacteroidota; class Flavobacteriia; order Flavobacteriales; family Weeksellaceae; genus Empedobacter; species Empedobacter sp. R132-2. Next base: position 80,947 of record NZ_JACAGG010000003.1, on the reverse strand, counting down.
AACCTCGTTGGGTGATTGCTGTTGGCGCTTGTGCAAGTTCGGGAGGAATTTTTGATACATATTCGGTCTTACAAGGAATTGATGAAGTAATTCCAGTAGACGTATATGTGCCAGGTTGTCCGCCTCGTCCAGAAGCAATTATCGATGGTGTAATGCGTATTCAGGAGTTGGTAGAGAGCGAAAGTGTTCGTCGCAGAAGTAGCGAAGAATATCAACAACTTTTAGCAAGTTATGGAATTAAATAAGTTGAAATAATGGACAATTCATTTATAAAAGACCGTTTGGTTCAGAAGTTTCAAGAAAATATATACGGATACGAAGAGCATTTCGGTGTATTGACTTTATACGCTAACAAAGATTTCAATCTAAAGATTTTACAATATTTATATGATGATGAGCAATTATCTTTCAAATTTTTGAAGGATTTAACTGCTATTCATTATCCTAATAATGTTGGAGAAGAATTGGTTGTAACCTATTTAGTTTATAATCTATATGAAGGAGTTGAGGTTCGATTAAAATTTGCTTTACCAATCGAAAAACCTTCGATTTTTACCGCAACTAAATTATTCGAAACAGCTAACTGGTTAGAGCGCGAGGCGTATGATTTCTATGGAGTTGATTTTGTAGGACATCCAAATTTAATTCGTGTCATGAATGTTCCAGAAATGGATTATCATCCGTTACGCAAAGAGTTCCCATTAGAGGATCAAACACGTAAAGACAAAGACGACGATATGTTTGGTCGTGGTGGAGATTTTAATTACGGAGGTTTTAATGTAAAAGCAAATTAACCATGGGAAAAGAGAAAACTAAAAAATTAAAGCATCTTGATCTTCCAGATGGTTCGTTAGAAAAAAGCACAATTACCTTAAACTTAGGACCTACGCATCCTGCAACACATGGGGTATTTCAAAATATTTTAGAGATTGATGGTGAAATCATCAAATCTGCGGTTCCTACAGTTGGGTATATTCACCGTGCTTTTGAGAAAATTGCTGAACGCAAACCTTTGTACCAAATTACACCTTTAACAGACCGATTGAACTATTGTTCGGCGCCGTTAAATAACTTAGGTTGGCACATGACAGTTGAGAAATTCGTTGGAATTGAAGTTCCAAAACGTGTTTCTTATTTGCGTGTTATCATTATGGAATTGGCTCGTATGGCAGATCATATTGTATGTAACTCGATTATGGGTGTTGATACAGGAGCATTTACAGGATTCCTTTATATGATGAAATACCGCGAGTTGATTTATGAGATTTACGAAGAAATTTGTGGTTCTCGTTTAACAACAAATATTGGTCGTATCGGTGGTTTCGAACGTGATTTTTCTGAAGTTGCTTGGACAAAAATCCATCGTTTCGTGAGAGAGTTTCCAGATGTCTTAACAGAGTTTGAAAACTTATTTTTACGTAACCGTATTTTTATGGATCGTACGCAAGGAGTAGGAGGAATTTCGGCTGAACGTGCATTAAATTATGGTTTCACAGGACCAAATTTACGTGCGGCTGGTGTAGATTATGATGTTCGTGTAGCGAAACCATATTCTCGTTACGAAGAATTCGAATTCGATATTCCAGTTGGTACAACGGGAGATTGTTACGATAGATTCTTAGTTCGTGGTCAAGAAATGTGGCAAAGTTTAAGTATCATTAAACAAGCAATTGCAAAAATTGATGCATTAGAAGGAGAAGAAGCAACGCAATATCATGCTGATGCTCCAGACTTTTATTTACCACTAAAGAAAGATGTTTACACAAAAATGGAAGCGTTAATCTATCACTTCAAAATTATTATGGGAGAGGTAGATATGCCAAAAGGAGAAATTTATAATTCAATCGAAGCTGCAAATGGTGAGTTGGGTTATTATTTCGTTTCTGATGGTGGACGTTCGCCATACCGTTTACATTTCCGTAGACCTTGTTTCATTTATTATCAAGCTTATCCAGAATTGATTGAAGGATCAATGATTTCAGATGCCATTATCACAATGAGTAGTTTGAATTTGATTGCTGGAGAATTAGATGCTTAATAAAAATTATTAAAAATGGCAATTCAATTTTCAGAAGAAACACAACAAAAAGTAGATAAAATCATTGCACGTTATCCATCGGATAAAAAACAAAGTGCATTGATTCCTTTACTTCATGTCGCACAAGCTGAGTTTGGTGGTTGGTTAGACACTCCTCATTTAGATTATGTTGCAGAAGTATTAGAAATTTTACCAGTAGAAGTTTACGAAGTAGCTTCATTTTATTCGATGTTTAACTTAAATCCTGTAGGGAAATTTGTGTTAGAAGTTTGTCAAACAGGACCTTGTATGTTAAGAGGTTCAGACAAAATTATTGAACACATCAAAACAAAATTAAATATTGAAGCTGGTGGAACTTCGGCAGATGGTTTATTTACATTAAAACCAGCCGAATGTTTAGGAGCATGTGGTTACGCGCCAATGCTACAGTTAGGAAAAACGTATCGTGAGAATTTAACGATCGAGAAAGTAGACGAATTAATCGAGGAATTGAAAAAATTAGCATAATGGGACAAAAATTACTGTTAAAAAATATTGATGTTCCAGGAATTCGTCAGTATCAAGCTTACCGCGAAAACGGTGGTTATGCAAATGCTGAAAAAGCATTTAAAATGACAACTGATGAAATCTTAGAAGAAGTAAAAACTTCTGGTTTAAGAGGTCGTGGTGGTGCAGGTTTCCCAACTGGAATGAAATGGAGCTTTTTGGCAAAGCCAGAAGGTGTTCCAAGACACTTAGTGGTAAATGCAGACGAATCTGAACCAGGAACGTTCAAAGACCGTTTCTTGATGGAATATATTCCTCATTTATTAATTGAAGGAGTTCTGATTTCATCATTCTGTTTAGGTTCTAATACATCATTTATTTATATCCGTGGAGAATATGCGTGGGTTGCAGAAATTTTAGAAGAAGCAATCGACGAAGCAAAAGCTGCTGGTTGGTTAGGTAAAAACATTCAAGGAACAGGTTTCGATTGCGAAATTTATGTTCAACGTGGAGGTGGAGCTTATATCTGTGGTGAGGAAACGGCATTGTTAGAATCGTTAGAGGGTAAACGTGGAAATCCACGTCTTAAACCACCTTTCCCAGCTGTTAAAGGTTTATGGGGAAGACCAACGGTTGTAAATAATGTAGAAACAATTGCTGCAATTGTTCCAATTATTGAAATTGGAGGAGAAGCGTATTCTAAAATTGGAGTTGGACGTTCTACAGGAACAAAATTAATTTCAGCTTGTGGTAATATTAATAAACCAGGCGTTTATGAAATTGATATGACAATTACGGTTGAAGAATTTATTTATTCAGACGAATATTGTGGAGGTATTCCAAACGGAAAACGTCTTAAAGCATGTATTCCTGGAGGAAGTTCTGTGCCAATTGTTCCAGCAAACTTATTGTTAAAAACTGCCGAAGGTAAACCTCGTTACATGAATTACGAAAGTTTATCAGAAGGAGGTTTCCAAACAGGAACAATGATGGGTTCTGGAGGATTTATTGTTTTAGATGAAGATCAAGATGTTGTTTACCATACGTATACATTAGCTCGTTTTTATCGTCACGAATCATGTGGACAATGTTCACCTTGTCGCGAAGGAACAGGTTGGATGGAAAAAATCTTGAAACGAATCGATGAAGGAAAAGGAAAAATGTCTGACATCGAATTGTTATGGGATGTTCAACGTAAAATCGAAGGAAATACAATTTGTCCATTAGGAGATGCAGCGGCTTGGCCAGTAGCAGCGGCAATTCGTCACTTCCGTGATGAGTTTGAATGGCATATTAATAATCCGGAAGAATGTTTGACGCGTAATTTTGGTTTAGCACATTATGCTGATCCAATCGAAATTAAAGAAACCGCAAATTAATACGAAGATGGCAGAAGAAACACCATTATTTAAAGTTACTATCGATAACGAAACGATTGAAGTACCTGCGGGAACAACGATCCTTCAAGCCGCTCGTATGATTGGTAAAGAAGTAGCACCTCCAGCGATGTGTTACTACGGTAAATTAGAAAATACAGGAGGAAACTGTAGAACATGTTTGGTAGAAGTATCAAAAGGTAGTGAAGCAGATCCTCGCCCAATGCCAAAATTGGTTCCGTCTTGTCGTACAACAGTTATGGATGGAATGGTTGTAGGCAATAAAACGTCTGAGCGTACAGTTGAGGCACGTAAAGGTATTGTTGAATTATTATTAATCAACCATCCTTTAGATTGTCCAGTATGTGATCAGGCAGGAGAATGTAAATTACAAGATTTAAGTTACGAACACGGAGCAGAAGCGACGCGTTACGAATTTGATCGTCGTACATTCCCTAAAGAAGATTTAGGTCCAAATATTCAGTTGAACATGAACCGATGCATTTTGTGTTATCGTTGTGTAAAAACTGCGGATCAAATCACAGGTTGTCGTGAGCATGGCGTAATGAATCGTGGAGATCACGCTGAAATTTCAACGCATATCAACAAAAGTTTAGATAACGAATTCATCGGAAATATTATTGATGTTTGTCCAGTAGGAGCATTAACAGATAAAACGTTCCGCTTCAAAAATCGTGTTTGGTTCTTGAAACCAGTTGATGCGCATCGCGATTGTCCGACTTGTTCTGGTAAAGCACAAGTGTGGTTCCGTGGGAATGAAGTTTTCCGTGTAACAGCTCGCAAAGATGAATTTAACGAAGTAAAAGATTGGATTTGTAACACATGTCGTTTCGATAAAAAAGATATCAACGATTGGACGTTAGAAAAACCATCAGAAATTTCTAAAGATTCTGTTGTTCGTCAAGGTCATTACTTTGAGAATAAAGTGGAGCCAAAAGAAACACTTCCGAAAGTAATCAAACGCGATCCAAAGATTTTATTAGATATTCACTCGGTTTCAGAAGTAAATGAACCAAATCGTGATTTATCTAAAATTGATGGACCAGCAACAAGTAAAGATTTTAAAGATTAATCATTCGTAAATAAAATTAACAAAAATGACAGAAGAATTTATTGCTGATGCATTAGAAAAGTTAGCTTTAGTAGGCGTAATGATTGGTTTTGCATTAGTTGTTGCCATGTACTCTACTTGGGCTGAGCGTAAAGTTGCAGCATTCTTACAAGATCGTATCGGACCAAACCGTGCAGGTATTTTTGGTTTATTACAACCACTTGCCGATGGTTTAAAATTATTCTCAAAAGAGGAAATTACACCAAAAGATTCGAATAAATTTTTATTCATCTTAGGTCCATCTTTGGCAATGATTGTAGCTTGTATGACAGGTGCAGTTATTCCATGGTCGACAGCTTTCGAGATTGGAGATCGTGTAGTTGTTCCTCAAATTGCAGATGTTAACATCGGGTTTTTATACATTTTAGGTGTGTTAAGTTTAGGTGTTTATGGAATTATGATTGGTGCTTGGGCATCGAACAACAAATACTCTTTAATGGGAGGTTTGCGTGCAGCTTCGCAGATTATTTCGTACGAATTACCAATGGGAATTGTGTTAATCACAATTTTGATGATGACAGGTTCTCTAAAATTGAGTGATATTGTACATTATCAACAAGAACATGCATGGTTTATCTTATTACAACCATTAGGATTTATCATTTTCTTGGTGTGTTCGTTTGCAGAAACTAACCGTACTCCGTTCGATTTACCAGAAGCAGAAAATGAATTAATTGGAGGTTATCACTCAGAATATTCTTCGATGAAGATGGGATTCTTCTTATTTGCAGAATACATCAACATGTTTATCAGTTCTGTGGTAATTTCTACCATCTATTTTGGTGGATACGATATCCCATTTGTAGACGATGCAACATTAGTAAACTCTATCGGAGTGAATGGAACGGCAATTCTTAATTTCCTTTCATTATTCGGTAAAGCTTGTTTCTTCATCTTCTTCTATATGTGGGTGCGTTGGACAATTCCTCGTTTCAGATATGACCAATTAATGGATTTAGGTTGGAAAAAATTATTGCCTTTAGCATTAATCAATATGTTAATTACAGGCTTAGTGATTTTATTATTAAACAAGTAGAATCATCAAAATCATTAAAAGTATGAAACCAATTACAAATAGAGTAAAACAAGTAGAACGTAAACCCCTTACTTTTTGGGAAAGTATCTATTTGATTTCTATCGCAAAAGGGTTGATGATTACATTGAAGCACTTCTTTTCGAAGAAAGCAACAATTAGTTATCCAGAAAAACAAAGACCGTTTAGTCCTGTATTTAGAGGATTACACGTTTTGAATAGAGACGAAGAAGATCGCGAAAATTGTACGGCTTGTGGACTTTGTGCTTTGGCTTGTCCAGCAGAAGCGATTACAATGGAAGCGGCAGAAAGACTTCCTGGTGAAGAAAACCTTTACCGTGAAGAAAAGTATGCAGCGAAATATGAAATTAACATGTTACGTTGTATTTTCTGTGGATTCTGTGAAGAAGCTTGTCCAAAAGATGCTGTTTATTTATCGCAAACAGTTCCACCAGCAAGTTTCAAACGTCAAAACTTTATCTATTCGAAAGAAGATTTATTAATCCCGAAAAAAGCTACAAATTAATGGAATTACCTATCATTTTATTCTATGTTTTGTCGAGCTTAACGGTGTTAAGTGCGCTACTAATGGTGTTCAGTAAAAATCCTGTACATTCCATTTTATATTTAATCGTAACATTCTTCTGCATCAGCGGACATTATGTATTGCTAAACGCACAGTTTTTGGCAATTGTAAATGTCATTGTCTATGCCGGAGCAATTATGGTATTGTTCTTATTCGTGGTGATGTTGATGAACTTGAATAGTGAAAAGAAATCATTTGGTCGACCAGCAAAAATAGTAGCAGCGAGTTTAATCTCTTTGTTATTTGTTGCCTTGACAATTGGTATTTTCTCACAAAATCAAGCTTCTGCAAACACAGCTGTAGAAATGGGAACAGGTGATTTAGGATTGATTCACAACTTAGGATCATTGTTATATTCAGAATATGTTTTACCATTCGAGTTGAGCAGTATTTTGTTTATTTCTGCAATGATTGGAGCGGTGATGTTATCGAAAAAGGACGAAGAATTATTGGATTAAATATAAAAAGTAAAAGATGTTACCAATCAGTTATTATATTACTTTATCATTAATCCTATTCGGAATAGGAATGGCAGGTGTTATGCTACGTCGTAACGCAATTGTCATTTTTATGTGTATAGAATTGATGTTAAATTCTGTGAATTTGTTGTTAGTAGCGTTCTCAAAAATGCACTATCACGCAAATTCAGTATTAGAAAAAGGAACAGATGCACAACTTTTAGTATTCTTTATTATGGTTGTAGCCGCAGCTGAGGTTGCTGTAGGATTATCAGTAATAATTTTATTGTTCCGAAAAGTATACTCGGTAGATATTAATGTGTTAAATCGTTTAAAAGGTTAAGAATGGAGCAGTATATATGGTTAATTCCTTTGATTCCATTCATAGGATTTTTGATTAACGGTTTAGGACGAAATGTACTTTCAAAAAGCTTAGTTACTTTCATCGGAAGTGGAGCAGTTTTGGCAAGTTTCATTTTATCAATCATGGTTTTTATGTCAGTTCCATCAGGAGCAGATGCACAACCATTAATTTTTAAGGCATTTGATATTATCAATATTCCAACTTTACAAGTTCCGTTTGCATTTCAAATTGATGCATTAACGAGTTTGTTTTTGTTAATTATTACAGGAGTTGGATTTTTAATTCACGTGTACAGCTCGGCTTACATGAGCGAAGACAAAGGATTTGCAAAATTCTTTTCTTACCTAAATTTATTCATCTTCTTCATGTTGATTCTTGTAATGGGAAACAACTTTGTGATGATGTTTATTGGATGGGAAGGGGTTGGACTTTGTTCATTCTTATTAATTGGTTTTTGGTTTACAAATCCAGAATATATCAAAGCAGCAAAGAAAGCTTTCATCATGAACCGTATCGGAGATGTTGGATTCTTATTGGCGATGTTTTGGATTTTCAAAGAATTTGGAACGTTAGAATATGTAAAAGTATTCAGCCAATTAGCAATTGATCCATCTGCATTTACAGGTTTTGTATTGACAGGAATTACATTATTGTTATTTTTAGCAGCAACAGGTAAATCGGCTCAATTACCATTATTCACATGGTTACCAGACGCGATGGCAGGACCAACGCCAGTTTCAGCACTTATTCACGCTGCAACAATGGTAACAGCAGGTATCTTTATGATTACACGTTGTAACGAATTATTTTCGGCAGCACCAATCACATTACAAGTTATTCAGTACGTAGGAATTGCAACAGCTTTTGTTACTGCAACGATTGCAATGCGTCAAAACGATATCAAAAAAGTATTGGCTTATTCTACAGTTTCTCAATTAGGATTAATGTTCGCAGCAATTGGATCTGGAGCGTATATCGCAGCAGTTTTCCACGTAATGACGCATGCATTTTTCAAAGCATTATTATTCTTAGGGGCAGGTTCTGTAATTCACGGAATGCACCACGAGCAAGATATGCGCAAAATGGGAGGTTTGAGCAAATACATGAAAATTACACATATCACTTTCTTGATTGGATGTTTGGCAATCGCTGGTATTCCAGGTTTATCAGGTTTCTTCTCGAAAGACGAAATGTTATTAGGAATGTTTGTTTCTAATCCAGTTGTTTACGGAATCGGATTTATCGTTTCTGTGATGACAGCATTCTATATGTTCCGTTTATATGCAATGACTTTCTTAGGAGATTTAAGAGATAAAGAAGCTCATCCGCATGAAAGTCCAGCTGCAATGACAATTCCATTAATCATCTTAGCAGTTCTTTCTGTTTTTGCAGGTTATATCGGAATTCCAGCGTTGTTTATGCAAGACGGACATAAACTTCAAACTTTCTTAAGTGGAGTTGTATCAATCGGAGAAGCTCATCATGTTTCTCATGCAACAGAATGGATGATGATGGGAGCTTTATTACTTTGTGTACTTGGTGCAATTTATTATGCAATCAAGAAATATACAAACCATGTAGATGGTGAAGCAACAGGAATTGCAAAATTCTTTGAAGACAAATGGTACATCGACGAGTTATATGACAATGCAATTGTAAAACCATTGTTCGAGTTGGGTGATGTCTTGAAAAAATATGTAGAAAAAGCAGGAATTGCAGCTTTTGTTTTAGGAGTTGGAACTGTTTCTGGTCGCGCATCAAAAAATGTACGTCAGCTACAAAACGGAAATGTAGGATTCTATATTATGCTAATGGTTGTAGGAATCGTGGCAGGTATCGCAATCTTTTTTATGGGGTATTTAATTTCAAAATAGGTTAGTAATGCTTTTATCTTTATTTATCATTTTACCATTAATAGTAGGAGTTTTTATGCTATTAATGCAAGGTCAAAAACCACAAAGATGGTTAGGAGCATTCGTTGGTGGAGCGTTGTTGGCGTTGTACTTGTTTATCACTTGCAAAGGTGGAAACAACGAGTTAACGTTTCAAACACAATGGTTCAATTTCAACAGCGTTAAAACTTATTTCGCGTTAAATGCTCAAGGTTTGGGAGGATTAATGATTCTATTAACTAACCTTACTTACTTAGCTCTTTTTGTTTATTTATCAACAACAAAACAAAAATATAGCAATACATTCTATGGATTATTGTTAATCACTTTAGCAGGATTAAACGGAGTTTTCTTAGCAGAAGATTTAATTTTATTCTATTTCTTCTGGGAAGTTGTCTTAATTCCGGTTTATTTCTTAATCGGATTATTTGGAATTGGAAAAGACAAAATTCGCGCAAATATGACATTCTTCTTATACACGATTTTAGGATCGATGTTTATGTTAGGAGGAATTATTTACATCGGATTTTTCTTACAACCAGCATCATTTTTATTAACAGATGTTGTACAAGTTACAGGACCGCATTATTCAACAAACACAGCGTTGGCATTGTTATTCTTAATCGCTTTTGTGATTAAAATTCCAATCTTTCCATTTCATACATGGCAACCAACAATCTATAAAACATCACCAACTCCATTAACAGTTGTACTTTCAGCTTTGATGGCGAAAATGGGATTATTTGCAGTGGTTACTTGGTATTTGGGAATGTTTCCAACGATTTCAGAATTGTTCAAATACATTACTTATTTAGCAATTTTCGGATTAGTTTATGCCTCGTTAATAGCTTTGAGTGCAAAAAATGTGAAGAAAATTATTGCATATAGCTCGATTGCTCACTTAGCTTTAATTTTTGTGTCATTATTTTCTGAATTAGCAAATGGTGTAGCAGGAGCTTATTTCCAAATGTTTTCACATGGTTTAGTTGTTTTAGGATTATGGTTATGTGTAGATATTATGGAAAGAAAATATGATTTGACAGACATCAAATCGATTGGTGGTTTAGCAAAAGTTGATCCAACATTATCTATCTTATTCATGATATTCGGTTTAGCAAACGTAGCATTACCATTGACAAGCTCATTCATCGGAGAGTTTATGATGCTTTCTGCATTATTTACACACAATCCAGTTTTATGTGTAGTAGCTTGTTTAGGTGTTATTTTATCTGCCGTTTATACGTTGAGATTATCAAGCGCATTATTGTTTGGAGAAGTGAAAAACATCAAACAAAAAGATGCTCAAAAAGGAGGTTTTGGACCAATTGCAGTTATTTCTGTAATCGCAATCATCGTGATTATTTTAGGAGTTTATCCAACACCAATTTTTAATTTATTAGCACATTAATCATTTTTGAATAAATAGATATGAATACGATTATTTTATCAGCACTTTCAGGTATTATTTTGATGTTTAGTGGATTCTACATCAAAAATAATCGTGCCTTAAATATACTTTCTGTTGTTCTGTTTTTCGGAATGATTGTAGGAGGAATTTTCGAATTGAAAGGTTGCTCAATGTTCGCAGGAAAATTCGATAATATGATTGGACAATCGCTTTACGGCGTTTCGTTCTTTATCGCATTGGCAGGATTGGCAATTTTTTACTTATTGTTGAACAAAGATTTGTTTGGAAAAGTAGGAAAACACGTGGCAGAATATTATGCCTTAATTTTCTTCTCTTTTACAGGAATCGCAGTTTTAGCACAATTCCACAACTTAGTAATTATGTTCTTAGGAATCGAATTAATGTCAATTCCAATGTACATTATTGCAGGAACAAACAAAGAAAGTCTTAGAAGTACAGAAGCTTCTGTAAAATATTTCTTGATGGGAGCTTTCTCAACAGGAATTTTGATGTTAGGTGTAACATTTTTGTACGGCGCAACAGGAACTTTTATGGTTGATCAATTGGTAAACTATAACAAAGATTTCGAAACAATTTATTACGCAGGATGGTGTTTAATCATCTTCGCATTTTGTTTCAAAGTTTCTGCAGCACCGTTCCACGCATGGACACCAGACGTTTACGACGGAACACCAACTGTGTTTACATCGTTTATGTCGACAATCATCAAAGGAGGATCATTTTTAGGATTTATTTTAGTCCTAAAATCATTCCCAACAAATGTAGAATATGCCGAATATTACCGTTTATTATTCGCGTCAATTATCATTTTGACGTTATTTATCGGAAACTTCGGAGCAGTTTCTCAAAAATCTGTCAAACGTTTGATGGCTTATTCATCAATCGCGCAAGCAGGTTTCATGTTATTTGTTTTGTTCAATATCAATTCAGCTTCTAAAGAGGCTTTGATGTTCTATACGATTGCTTATTCAGTTGCGAACTTCATTATTTTCTATGCGATTGATCAATTCAAAAATCCAAAATTTGAGAGTTTCATTGGTTTAGGAAAAGCAAATCCAGTTTTAGCAGCAGCGATGACAATTTCATTAATTTCATTAGCAGGTATTCCATTAACAGGAGGTTTCTTTGCGAAATTTATGGCGTTGAGTATTGGAGGAACAAACGATAAAAACCTATTTTTGATTGTAATTGCATTGGTTATGGCAGTTTTGAGTATGTATTATTACTTCAAAATCATCAACTACATGTATTTCAAAAAAGGGAAAAACAAATTAAAAACACAAGACGGGTTAACAAATTTCCTTTTAATTATCGGAATGGTAATCTTAATTGTGATGGGAATTTTTCCAGGAATATTATCGTCATTTTTACAAACGCCAATGTGGTAATTGGAGAATGATTATTATATAGTTTTTTATTATTTATTATTTAAAAGCTCGTGTCAAGTACTTGACACGAGCTTTTTTTTATATGGGATTATTTTGCAAAGAGTGTAAACCCTAACTTATCAACAACACATTATTGATAAATAAAGTTAAAACCCATAAAATCATTTCGATAATCAATTTATCTTTAGAGTAAATCTTACGATTCTTCAGATGAAAAGTCAAGCGTTTAACTCAGTCAATTAGTTTCAACAATTAGCAGAAGAAATCAATAAAATGCAACAAGCATTTGCAGAAGGAAACATTAGTTCTTTAGATTTGTACCTAATGGAAGAGGAGGATGTATTGCAATACCTAAAAATTTGCAAAAGTACATTATACAATTACAGAAAGAAAAACCTTTTAAAAGCCTACAATTATTTTGGTCGAAACGTCTACTTAAGACACGAAGTTTACCAAGCAATAATCAATCAATTACTCAAATAAATCAAGAGGCTTTTAAGCCTCTTTTTATTTATAATAAATTTAATAATACTCAATAAGATCATCATTAAAGATAACAATTAACAACCAATTCTTTTTTTGAATCCTTTTTTAGACAAAAAAAGAGACAGAAGATTTAACCAAAAAGAAAAACTTCCCCGTTTGAAAGAGGTCAGGAGAGTGTAAATCAAATGTAAAACAAAACCACTACAACCACACAAACACCGAACAAACACCGAAGCGCTGCGGTACTTATCAACAGAACAACCACAGCACAACCACAGAAATATACAGACGAATACAAATAAGTACATTTCATTCCAAAGCATTGCAAATCATTCCAAATGTTTCCATTTGTATGCAATAATTGAATTAATACGGATATCCATTACGAACTTCACCATAGAAATTAAAAATCAAGTAAAACATTTAAAACCAAAAAGTATGGGTAAAGTTATTGACAGTATCATTTCAGGTACATCCGGTCGTACAGGTCGAATAGTAGTCGCAAATGTCAACGGTTACGAAATATCACGCATTCGTCCTAAAAAATTATCAAAAGCACCAACTCCAAAACAAGCATTAATCAAAGAACGTTTCAACAAATCAGTCTTATTTCTTGCGAGTTACAAAGAATATGCAAAAGCATTTTTCGGAACAAAAGTAGGATTACGTTCCACATACAATTCTGCAATGAGCAATGTCATGAATGCATTAGTCTGTGATATGGATAATTTACAAATACTACCTAATTATCATCAAATTCAATTTTCAAAAGGAAAAGGAATAGATCTACAACCCTTAGCCATCAGTTCTCCAACTCCGTTAACAATTCAGATCGATTGGGAAAACAACTCCATGGGCTCTAATGGCGAAACAGATTACATGGTGGCATTACTTGCAGAAGACAACGACCTTAATGTAGGAACCCAGTTTTTTCAAACCAATGCAATCCGTGTAGACTTAACATATCAACTAAGTTTATTACCAAGATATCAAGGTAAAGAATTACATATATGGATTGCCTTTGTCAATCCAGAAAACCTATTTGCATCTAATTCTGTTTACGTAGGAAAAATCATAGTAAACTAACATTGACTATGATTCAGAAAAGAGAGAAAAAACCGTTTATATCATAACAAATCACATAAGTTGATGTCCAAGATACAAACGGTTTTTCTTTTTTTATCAAAAGAAAAAACTTCACCAAAGACACAAAAAAAAATCCCTCTCGAGAGGGCATAGAAGAGTGTAAACCCTAACTTATCAAGCTAAATTCATTTCAGCTTCACATTATTTTCTAATCAAATTCCAAATCAAAAAATTGGCATTAAATCGATGACGTTAAGAAAATGATTGAAGAGCAGCGTTAAAAAGATTTTAGCTCGTAGAGTTTTTAAAATCTTTAGCGAAGCGAAAACCATTTTTAGTCCAATCGATTTACAGCCAAGTCTTTTTTGGTTACTTTTTTTGACTGTTCCCCGAAGGGCATATGAATACCAATTAATTAAAATAGATATTCAATGAATAAAAAAAGTAACAGAAGGTTGTTAACTAAATAAAAACAACCAACCCCCAACCTTCACCTGAATCTCAATCTTTTTTGTATTTTTGAAGTTAAAGTTTAATGATTAGTTAGAAATGAGAAAATTCACTTTACTAATCTGCTTATGTTTGGTTCAATTAGCTTTTGCACAACGTAAAGGATATTGGCAACAAAAGGTAGATTATAAAATAGATGTTGATATGAAAGAAAAATCATATCAATACGATGGAAAAATGCAATTGAAATACACCAACAATTCAGGTCAAAGCCTGAATAAAGTTTATTTTCATTTATATTTTAATGCTTTTCAACCAGGAAGTATGATGGATAATCGTTTACAAAACATTTCAGATCCTGATAAAAGAATGGCAACAAATATCGGAACAAAAGAAAATCCTAAATATGTTAGCCGTATTTCTGAATTAAAACCAGATCAAATTGGTTATCAAAAAGTAACATCTCTTAAACAAGATGGTAAAGCCGTTTCATATAAAGTAGACGGAACAATCTTAGAAGTTACATTAGCAAAACCAATTGCAGAAGGACAAACTTCTACTTTCGATATGGTTTGGAATGCACAAGTTCCCGAACAAATTCGTCGTTCTGGACGTAATTCGAAAGATGGTGTAGAATTTTCTATGGCACAATGGTATCCTAAAATGGCAGAATTCGATCCAGAAGGATGGCATTTAGATGAATACATTGGTCGCGAATTTTTTGCGCCTTTTGGTAATTTTGATGTCACAATTAACATCGATAAAGATTATGTAATCGGAGCTTCAGGAGAATTACAAGACCCTAATAGTGTAAAAGGTTATGTAAAAAATCCAACAATCAAAACAAAGAATGGAAAAGTAGCTTGGAATTTCAAAGCTGAAAATATTCACGATTTTGTTTGGGCTGCAGACAAAGAATTTATTGTAGAACATGCAAAATCAAAGCATGGTGTTGAGGTATATTTAGTTTACCAAGACAATGATAAATCTTCTGCATGGAAACAAGCAATGCCTTACGCATTAGGTTTCTTCGATTATAATTCTGAACACTTTGGCGAATATCCTTGGAAAACATATTCAATCATTCAAGGTGGTGACGGTGGTATGGAATATGGTACTGCAACTTTAATTGCTGGAGGAAGTAATTTAAATAGCTTAATCGGAACTATTTTCCACGAAGCAGCTCACTCTTGGTACCAACAATTATTTGGTATCAATGAAACATACAACGAATGGTTCGACGAAGGTTTTACATCATATGTAGAGCAAATGGCGCACCTTAATGTTGTAGATAAATTAAAAGTAATGCCTTCTAATCCAAATCCAGATGCCTACAAAGGATATATTAATTTAGCACTTTCTGGTAAAGAAGAACCTGCAAGTTTATTAGCAGACTATTATAATACAAACTATGCATACTCTTTAGAAGCATATTACAAAGGTCAAGTTTTAGCAATTCAATTAGGATATATTATTGGAAATGATAATTTAAACAAAACATTCCTAGAATTCTATAAACAATGGAAATTCAAACATCCATCAGGGAATGATTTCAAACGTGTAGCAGAAGAAGTTTCTGGAATTAATCTTAAATGGTACTTCAATTTATTCTTGAACACAACACGCAAAATTGATTACGCTGTAGAAGCTGTAAACGGAAACACAATCACAATTGCAAACAAATCAGATTTTGCAATGCCTATCGATTTGTTGGTAGAATATACAGATGGCTCAAAAGAATTATTCTACATTCCTTTACGTGAAATGCGTGGAGAAAAACCAGCAGAAAACTTAGTAGAATACCAAGGTGCAAAAAGAATTATTTTAGAAGATTGGTTCTGGACAAAACCTACCTATGATGTTAAAGTTTCGAAAGAAGTTAAACAAGTTACCATCGATCCAACAAAACGTTTGGCAGATGTAAACGATAAAAATAACGTATTTACAAAATAATGTTATTAGCAGTAAATATTGGAAATACTAATCTTCGTTTCGCAGTTTTCAAAAGTGAAACGGAGATTATTACATGGACAATCAATTCAAAACCTTACCGTACCGAATACGAGTTTTTTGCAAAATTCTCGAACATGTACGAGCCTTTCGGAATTTCGAAAAATGATATTACAGATATTGTGATAGGTTCGGTTGTACCACCACTTACAGCAAGCGTTAAGATTGCATTACAAAAGATTCACAAGTTCAAACCAATGGTTGTAGATCGTAATACGCCATCAGCAATCAAGCATAAGTCAAACCAAATGGGAACAGATTTATATGCGAATGCCGTAGCTGCACATTATCAAAATTATCAAGGCAAAAAAATTGTCATTGATTTTGGAACTGCACTAACTTTCTTAGGCATAGACGAATCAGCAAATGTCGGTGGAGTAGTAATTGCTCCCGGAATTATTACTGCCTTAAATTCTTTAGTAGGAGAAACAGCTCAATTACCAACAGTCGAACTAAAAGCACCAAAAACTGTTTTAGGATCAGATACAGAATCTTGCATGCAATCAGGAATGGTTTATGGGTTTTTAAGTATGGTCGAAGGAATGATCGATCGTATCAATGCCGAAGAAGGAGAACAATCTTATGTAATTTCAACAGGAGGAGTTGGCGGTGTTTACAAATCATTGACAGATAAAATTGATATCGATGATCGTCTACACACAATAAAAGGTCTTAAAATATTATACGAATTGAATAAAGATTCATTTCAGAAATAAATCTATTTTTAGATAAAAACAATTAAAAAGCTCGCTCATTGCGAGCTTTTTTCATTTTATATCAAATCATTTCAAAAAAATGTCTAATTTTCTGTAACCTTTTTACAAACCTTGAGTCTATTAAGTAAGAAAGCAATTAACACACGTGAAATTATTTGTACTAAATCGAAAAAGTAAAGAAGAAATTTTAGTCGATCGACTAAAAAAGAACGATGCTTTGGCGCAAAAAGAACTCTACGAACAAAACTCCAAAAAGATGCTGAGCGTTTGTAGAAGTTACATCGAAGACATGCATTATGCAGAAGATTGTATGATTAACGGTTTTTGTAAAGTCTTTAATCATATCGAGAAATTTCAAAATAAAGGAAGTTTCGAAGGTTGGATGCGTCGAATTATGGTCAACGAATGTTTAACTTTTTTACGTGCAAATAAAACATTGATTTATGTTGATGATGTAAGAGTTTCTAATTATGATGAAGCAGATGAAGAAGTAGAAGAAACATGGTTAAATTTTAATGTGCAAGACGTGTTAGATCAACTTTCAGAACCTTATAGACTGGTGTTTAATCTTCATATTCTCGAAGATTATTCGCATCAAGAAATTGCAGAAATGCTCAATATTTCGGTATCGACCAGCAAAACGCAATTGTTTCGAGCAAAGGCAAAACTGAAAGAAATTGTTCTAAGTAAAAAGAAAATGACAAATGAAAAACAACGATAAAATATCAAACTATATAAAAAACGATTTAGAAAATCGTGAGCTAAAACCTTCGCACGATGCGTGGGACAGAATTCAGGCTCGTATGGATGTCGCTCCATCACCACAAAAATCAAACTACAAATGGTGGTTATCTGCTGCGGTTGTGGCGTTATTTACAGTTACTACGTCTGTTTATTTATTTACGAATCAATCTAAAAATGATGAACCAAAAGAATTGGTAAATCATCAGGAACAAAATAATCCGCAACAAATTCAATCAGATTCTAATACAGTTCATTCTTCAGAATCGATTTTAGCGAATAATGAAAAGATTGATTCTTCTAAAAAAGAAGTTGAAATTCAGCCTCAAGAAGAGAAGAAACCAATTCAACATGGTAAAGTTCAAGTGGCGATAAACGAAGAATCTCAACAAGTTGAAATGGCTTTTCCAACGAAGAAAGAAGCTATTGCAGAGAAGAAAGAAGAGTTAAAATCAGAAGCTCAACCAAAGAAAAATATTGCAGCTAACACAACATTAGATTCTGTAAAAGTGAACAAAAAGAAGAAGAATTTTGTAGATCCAAATATGTTGTTGTATTCGATCGAAAATAAAGAAAATCTAAAGGAGTCAAACCAATCGCGCGTGGTTTCTATCGGCTTCAAATAAAACATTAATATCCCTAAATTAGCAAGATTATGATAAAAAAACTTATCGTAGCAGGATTATTATGCTTATCAGCTACATCACTATATGCTCAAAAATTTACATTTGATTTGAATGATAAAAATGACGAAAAAATCAGTCCAATTGTAAAAGATCGCATTAGCGAATTTACGTTAGTGATTCGTCAAATTGTGCAGGAAGAAAAATCTGCAATGGAAAAGAAAATTGCGGCAGTTGACAAAGAATTAGCAGAAGGAAAACTGAATGCTTCTGAGGCTACAGCGAAGAAAGAAGCGATTGCAAATGTGTATTCGGGAACGATAAATGATCGTATTCAGGAAGTGAATTTTAACTTAGATGATATCATCAAACAACAAGTTGCATTTTCGATTATGAATGGCGAAGATCCAATTACGCCAAAAACGAAACAAGATGTGACGAAACGTTACCGAATTGCGAATCAAATTAACGGTTATGCTTCTTTTGGATACATGGCGTTTACAGGAAAAAAAGACGAAGAATTGAACAAACACGAGAAGTTTTCGAGCAATTTAACAGTAGGTTTAATGTATGAAAGACAATTATCCTTAACGAGTCCAGTTAACTTTTTAGCAGGAGCATTATTCTCTTGGAGAACTTACAGAATTGACGATGATATGCGTTTTAATCGTGATGAAAATGGAGATGTTGGTTTAATAAAACATGACAAATCGTTAGACAAATCGAAGTTGCGCTCGGCTTATTTTATGGTTCCAGTTGGATTTAAATACAATTTTTCGAAAGTCAAAAATATTACCGAAGATTTTGCATATCGTCCGCAAGGAAAACACTATATCGCAGCATATATGTATGGAGGAACGTTGTTATCATCGAATAATATTTACAAAGGAGATGGTGTTCGCAGCAAAAATCGTGGAAATTATAATGTGAATAATTTTATCTACGGAGCCGAAGTAACAATTGGTTTAGGATTGATTGATGTCTTTGTGAGAAAGGATTTTAATAATTATTTTAAAGATAATACATTCGATAATCGTAAAATGATTCAGTTTGGCATAAATCTTGGATTATAACAATTATCTCAATCATAGTTTTAGTATTGAAATTTTATAACATAACATTTTTTTTAATATAATGAACCTCAGATTTATCTGAGGTTTTTTATTTGTAGAAAAATTTTCTAAACCTGTTCAAAAAAATTGTAAATTAGTACAAATCCAATGAGAGATGGTAAAATCTAAACTTAGTTGGCAAACACTTCTTCTCGTCATCATTTTTCTATTATTAATGATGGTTAACTTCACGTTTGTCAAAGCTTTTTGGTTTGGAGGAAATTTTTGGATAGACGAACCTTTTTTACGCATTGGCGTTTTCATGATTTCTTTACTTGCATCGATGTCTATTTTATACGATTTAACGTTTAATTTGACCTTATTTACGTTAAAAGAAGAAACGTTCGAAATCAGAACAATTTTCAAAAAAGATGAAATTCCATATCGAGCAATTTATTATTTGTACGAAGAAGAAGACATTTTTCGCTTGAATCGCAATCAAATTCTAACTATTCAAACCAAAAAATCAAAGTTCAGATTACGAAGTTTTTTTGATTCAAATTATGATCAAGTAAAAACTAAACTAACCGAAAAAGCAGAACAATACGTTAATTTATTAGCTTAATGATATTAAAAAAACGTCGCTCATAGAGCGACGTTTTAATTATTACTATTATTTTTTAAGTAAATCAAAATGTTTTGTATTAGGACTAAAATTGCAAGCGACGTAAAAAACATAAAGCCAACATAAATGGCAACTTGTTTGTCTTGACCAATTTTTATGAAGATAAAATAAGCCAAAAGCGTTCCCATGATTTGCATCAAAACGGCGCGCCAAGCAATTTTTTTTACAACAGTAGCATCTTTGGTTCTAAATCCAGCAATTCCTTGATAAATTGTCGGAAATATCAACATAATAAATGCGATTATTTTTAGAGGTGTTTCCATTTATACTTTTATTTCTTTCTGCATTTGTTCTACAACTTCGTAAGTCGCAGGACAAATTAGCGTGTTTTTTATGGTAAGATGATTAATTTGATAAAACTTTTTGCGATCTGTATGTGGATATTCACGGCAAGCTTTCGGGCGATCTTCGTAAACCAAACAATAATTTTCACTATCCAAAAACGGACAAGGAACTTGCTGCAAAACGTAGTCGTTATCTTCATCAATTCGTAAATATTTATCAATAAATTGACTTGGTTTGATTCGAAAAACATGCGCTAAACGCTCAATATCTTTTTGTGTAAAAAGTGGACCAGTTGTTTTGCAACAATTCGCGCAAGAAAGACAATCAATACGATTGAAAACATCTTCGTGAATTTCTTCCATTTTCTGATCCAAGTTTTTAGGCGGTTTCTTCTTCAACTTCTCCAAAAACTTTTTGTGTTCGCGTTGTTTTTCTTTTGCTTTCGCAAAATATTCTTCTAAGAAATGATCTCCCATTTTTCTATCTCTCCTTCTTTTACTTCAAAAATCTCCGCGCAATCAACCATTTTAAGGTTTTCAAATTGTTTGAATCGCTCAGGATCTCTTTGTTCTAACTTCTTTAATAAATGGTTGAATTCATATTGCATTTGACCTGTTGTAACCTCAATTTTAATCTTTGTAAAATCAAAATCAATTTTATTTAGGTCAAAATTATATCCTCGTCTTGTGGCTTCGTCCCAAACTTCTGCTAAATATTGATTAATCGCTTCAAGCGGTTTTTCAATTGCTTTGAAACGAGTTAATTGCGGATGATTTTTATAACCTTTTGTATTGCCTTCCAAAACATTTTTTGCCAAAAGCGTTTCGCGCCAAAGTGCTACAATTCCTTTTGCATCGAGATATTTCGGATGAACAGACCAAATTCGCATGGATAAAATATTTAATCTAATTTAGATAACACTTTATAAACTCCATGATGCTCAATATCTCTAACTTTTGCAACGTAAGAAATATTATCATTTTCGAAATTCGTTAATTCTAAAATCATTTTTTCTCCTATTGGAAAAGGAAAATTTTTATCTGTAACTTCAATAATTTCTAAAGTAATAACACACGGATTTACTTTATTGTAATCAATCTTAGATTTAATATATTCAGATTTATTTTCTGATGTAAATTCTGTGTGATATTTCTTATCAAATACTATTTTAGAATATTGATTATCTGAAATTTTATCAATTACAATTATATTCTTAAAATCATCACAAGTTTTTGCTATTTGTGCTTGACAATAATTTATCATTACAAATACTATTATGAATAAGTTTGATTTTAAAAAGTTCATTTTTATTTCTCTTTTTTGATCTCTTCTACATTTTTTACACCACGTAATCTGCAAAACTCTTCGATAACATTGTGATGAGAAACCGTTTTATCTTTAAAATAATTGACAAAATATTTCTTTTCTTCTTCAGTTGCTTCTAACTGATTCAAGATATTCATTAAGTGCATTTTCATGTGACCTTTCTGAATTCCAGTTGTAACCAAAGAACGTAATGCACCAAAGTTTTGCGCTAAACCAGCAACAGCAACAAATCCCATCAATTCTTTAGCATTCGGTTTCCCAAGAATTCCCATTGCTAATTTTACTAACGGATGCAAAGCTGTCAATCCACCAATTGTACCAAGCGCAGTTGGTAAATCAATCCAAAAACGGAAAATTCCATCTTTCACTTCGCAATGCGTTAATGAAGAATACTGTCCATCTTTCGCCGCATATGTATGCGCACAAGCTTCTACAGCACGGAAATCGTTACCTGTTGCAATCACAACCGCATCAATTCCGTTCATAATTCCTTTGTTGTGTGTTGTTGCACGATATGGTTCTATTTCTGCAATGCGAACAGCGCGCGAAAACTTTTCTACAAACTCTTCTGACGTTACATTTCCTTCTGCTAATTGCTCAACAGGACAAGAAACTTCTGCACGAACAATACAATCTGGCGTATAATTCGATAAAATACACATCACGATTTGAACAGAATCTTTTTCATCATCTGTAAAAGTAGAATCAGCTTCTATCTCGTTGCGTAATGTTTTGGCAAATTGCTCTAAACAAGAATTGATAAAGTTTGCACCCATCGAATCCATTGTTTCGAAAGACGCTTTTATTTGATAATAGTTTTCTAAATCAGCAGTTTTATCAATTAATTCCAAAGCTAAAATACCACCACTACGCGCACGCATGTTTTTTGTGATATCATTTGTCGTTTCGATTAATTGATTTTTAATCGTTGTTTCAAATGCATTTTGCAACTTTTCTTTGTCACCTTCGTACATAAAATGAACGTGACCCAATTTTGTTGTGGATAAAATTGTTGTTTTGAAACCACCACGTGTTTGCCAAAATTTCGCCGCTTTAGAAGCCGCAGCAACAACAGACGACTCTTCAACAGCCATAGGAATGGCATATAATTCGTCGTTGATTAAAAAGTTTGGTGCTAAACCAAAAGGCATATAGAAATTAGAAACTGTATTTTCTGAAAACTCGTCGTGCAGTTTTTGTAAATCTGCATCATCATTCCAATATTGTTTCATGATTTGAATTGCTTTTTCATCGCCATTCAAATATTCATTGACAACCCATTCAATTTTTCCTTCTTTCGATAATTTCGAAAAACCTTCTACTGCTTGATGCTTCATATTGGATATTTTTTTATAAGACAAAAGTACAAACGTTTTGAATGTTATAAGATACTTCTTCTGTTTTTTGATTAATTTTTAACGATTTAGTAGAGTAGAGGATTTGGTTAAACACAATAAATATAGAATTAGTTATTGTACTATAACTTTTTGAAGAAAATATCCACTTCAAAATTGATATTCTAAAATATAAAAAACACCTTTTACTTAACATAAAAGGTGTTATAGATATTTTTTGAATTATTATTAGGTCATTCTACGAAAGGTGAAAAAATAAGATTATTTTTAGTGAAAATATTAAAACAATAAGAAATTATAATATAGAATTAATAGCATTGGCAAGCAATGCTCTATAAATGATCTTTATTACAAAAGATTTTTTTTAAAAAAAAAATAACAGAAATAATAAAAATTATTACACATAAAATTTTTATATATAAATTTTCTCTAAAATTAAAATAAATTAACAATAGTAGAATTGTAGAAGATATAAATTTAGAAATATTATTCAACATAATTTTATCCCAAACATCCTAAAGCTAAAACACCGACAATAGCACCACCTGCTATACCACAGGCAACACACCCAGCACCACCAGCAGCACCTAAAATACCTACGGTTGTAGCGAAATCTCTATTTTGAAAACCATCTCCCATACATTGCCACCAACTTCTTCCATCTCTACTTTGAATTATATTATCCGATTTTTCTAATAGGTTGTAATTTAATACATTATCATTAGAGTCTATATTTTGAACGTACTCTATATACTTCTTTTGGTCTTGATTTTCAACAATTGATAGAAATTGATTTTCATTTTTTAAGTTTTTAAAAGTAGTTACTTTAACTATTGTATTATTAGCATTTTTTAAAATAATCTCTACACCATTATTGTCATATTCGTTTTGATTATTTTTATTAGAAATATTCTTATTTAAAGAGATAGATTTCTCACTTAATAAAGAAACAGAACCGTTACTTATTTTATCTACAAAAGTTGATGTAGAGAATTCTTTATTTATTATTTCATTTTTTTTAAATGAGTCATCATCATTACTACAAGATGATATAAAAGAACTTGTTGTTAATAATAAAGTAAGACTTAATAAAGTAAATTTTTTCATAGTAATAGATTTTAAATCATTTTTTAATTACCTAAACGATTAGGTTGTAACAATAATATAAAGATTTTTTCAAGAAAAAAAACAATAAACATAAATTAGAAAAAGTATCTATATGAATATTTAAAAACGGATAATATTCTAATTATTTATCAAAATAAGATAATTTAACATAATCATTATTATACACCTCTTTTAAATGGCTTAAAACTTTGATATTGTGAGAGTGCAGTTTTGAATAAACAAGTTTGTAATTTAAAATGCTCTGAAAGAAGCATTTAATCGTTGAGTGAAGGTATTCATATCAGACAAAATTATTTTTCTTTCGTACTAATTTTTTACTGCAACGTTATTATTTTTTTTATAACTCTCTATAGAGTTTATTCGTGTTTTCTTCGACCGTTCTTCGACCATTGTCCTCGCAAAGGTGCATTTTTCCGCAAGTTCGTCGAAGGACGGTCGAACAAAGGTCGAACGATGGTCGAACAAGAGTAAAATGAGCTATTTTTCGAGATGATGTGAAACATAGATATACAGAGGTTTGTATAGGAGTTTCAATTAACTAAAACATATTGTTGATAAAAATACTGGAGGACAGAAATGGACAGAAGTGGACAAAACCGGACATTTGTGGTCACTTTTTGTGAAAAATGTAATTTGTATTGTTTAAATGATTAAATTACAAATATTTGATTAATTTAAGTATTTTTTTTTGAATAAAAAATATTTTTGATAAGAATGATGAAATACGATTATCTGTAAATTGTTTAAAATATAAAATAGTGAAGAGTTTTTCGTTTATATGAACGATTATAATGGATTATTCGAGGAAATGTGTTATTTGAGAAAATAGAATTGTTTATATTTGATTGTTTGAACTCACATGATTAGAAAATTAATATGAAAAAATTTATTTTAAGTTTGGCTGTCCTTGCGATGGGCGCTTATTCTTATGCACAACAAATAACCATTGAAGGGATATATGGCGGAAAATACCGCGAAAATTCATTGTACGGTGTGAACTCATTGAACGATGGAGAAAATTATACTATTCTGACAAAAGACGGATTGGTAAAACGTTCGTACGAATCGACATTGAAAAAAGGTCAGACTTCTGATATTGTTGTCGTTCCAGGAAAGTTTGAAGGTTATGAATTTAGTTCTGATGAGCGTTACGTTTTATTGCAAACTAATTCGCACCAAATTTATCGTCATTCGTTTACAGCAAAGTTTGAGGTGTATGATACGCAAACAAAATCGAAAGTATTGTTATTTGATGGAAAAGGAATTCAAGAGCCTTTGTTTTCGCCAGATGCTTCTAAGGTAGCTTTTGCTTTTGAGAATAATTTATACATTCAAGACTTAAAATCGAACAAGGTAACGCAAGTTACGACTGATGGTAAAAAGAATAATATTATCAACGGGATTAATGATTGGGTTTATGAAGAAGAATTTGGTTTTGTAAGAAATTTTGATTGGAATGCTGATGGAACGTCTTTGGCTTATGTTCGTTTTGACGAATCGAAAGTGAAAGAAATTAATATTCCGATTTACCACAATAATCTTTATCCACAAGAATTACGTTACAAATATCCAAAGGCAGGGCAAGATAATTCGGAAGTTTCGTTACATGTTTTTGATACGAAGAATAACTCAACTGCAAATGTTAATTTAGGCGGAGTTCAGAATTATTACATTCCTAAAATTAAGTTCTCTACAAAAGCGAATTTATTAACGGTTGTAACGTCTAACCGTCATCAAAATAATGTAGATGTTTCGTTTTATGATATCAACACGAAAAAAGTAAATAAATTATTTACTGAAACAAATAAAGCGTGGATAGAAACGGATAATTTAACGTTAGAATTTTTAGCAGATAATTCGTTCTTATGGACTTCTGAACGCGATGGAAATAACCATATTTACCATTATGCAGATAGCGGAAAGCTAATTAACCAAGTGACGAAAGGAGATTGGGAGGTAACGAATTACTATGGGTATAATCCTGGTAATAAAACACTTTATTATCAATCTAACTCGAATAATGGAAAACGTATTTCGACAGAAAGACAAATTTCTTCGGTTAGTTTAGATGGTAAGAAAACTACGATGTTGACGAAAAATAATGGAACAAATTCGGCTGCTTTCAGTAAGAATTTTACTTATTTCATTAATACTTTTTCGAATACAACGACTCCAAAAACAATTAGTTTAGTAGAATCTAAATCTGGTAAAGATTTGGGTGTTATTGTTGAGAATACTTCTTTAAAAGATAAATTGAATACAGATAATATTGGAACAAAAGAATTATTTGTGTTGAAAACTGCGGCTGGAAATGAGTTGAATGCTTATGTAATCAAACCAAAAAACTTTGATCCAACTAAAAAATACCCAGTTTTGATGTATCAATATTCTGGACCGGGTTCTCAGAATGTAAACAATGCGTATTTCAACTCGAATGATTATTGGCACATGATGTTGGCACAAGAAGGTTACATTGTTTTCTGTGTTGACGGTCGAGGAACGGGATATAAAGGAGAAGCTTTCAAGAAACAAACATATTTACAATTAGGGAAATATGAGGTAGAAGATCAAATTGCAGCAGCAAAAGAGATTGGTAACTTACCTTATGTTGACAAATCTCGTATCGGAATTTGGGGTTGGTCTTATGGAGGGTTTATGGCTTCGAATGTATTATTCAAAGGAAATGATGTGTTCAAAGCGGCAATTGCTGTTGCTCCTGTAACGAACTGGCGTTATTATGATTCTGTTTATACAGAGCGTTTTATGCGTACACCAGAAGAGAATGCTGCTGGTTATGACGATAATTCACCGATTAATTATGCAAACGACTTGAAAGGTAATTTCTTATTAATTTCTGGTTCTGCTGATGATAATGTACATCCACAAAACACATTCGAATTGTCGGAAGCGTTGGTACAAGCGAACAAAGATTTTGATATGGCAATCTATACCGATAAAGATCACGGGATTTATGGTGGAAACACAAGAATTCAGTTATATCGTAAAATGACAAATTTTATCAAGAAGAATTTGTAAGAAAAAAGCTGTATTTATTAGAATACGCCAATGAATAAGATGAAACATTATTCAAATTGACAAAAATCATACATTAAACAAAAAAAACCTCTGCATTGTCGGAGGTTTTTTTTATTTTCGTTGATTGCTAATAAAATCTAAATGATATATTAGCGCTTAGTTAAAGAAATTATGAGTCAAAAATTAACTTTAGAGCAAATTCAAAACTTTGAAGGGAAATACCCAAAACAGCTTTGGCATTTGTTTATGGTAGAAATGTGGGAGCGTTTCTGCTTCTATGGAATGAGAGGAGTTCTTGCCATTTTTATGGTAGATATGTTGGGATTAACGGATGCAGAATCAAATTTAAAATATGGAGCAATCCAAGCTTTTGTTTATGCATTTACTTTTATTGGAGGTATTTTTGCAGATAGAATCTTAGGATTCAAAAAATCATTAATCTTCGGAGGGTTGGTAATGGTTGCAGGAAACTTATTAATTGCAACAGATCCTCATCAATTTTTCTATTACGGAATTACATTAAGTATTATTGGAACAGGTTTTTTCAAACCAAATATTTCTTCGATGGTTGGAGAACTGTACAAAGCAGATGATCCAAGACGTGATGCCGGATTCGGTTTATTTTATTCAGGGATTAATATAGGTGCATTTTTAGGAGGTATAGTTTGTGTTTATTTAGGTAAACAAGTTGGTTGGAATTATGCTTTCTTAGCGGCTGGTATCGTAATGATAATTGGAGTTGTTTTATTCTTATTTATCCGTAACGAGCTGGGACCAATTGGAGATTCTCCACTTGAAAAAATGGATCCTAAGAAAAGATTAATTAGAGAAGTAGCCGTATATGTAGGAGCATTGGTTTGTATTCCTTTAATTTTTATCATGATTCATAATACAGCATACACAGATATGTTTATGTTTATTGTAGGACCATTGGCAATTATTTATTATTTAATTCAATTATATAAAATACCAAGTTCTAAAGAAAAAAGTAAGTTTATCGCTGCTTTTATCATGATTACGTTCTCTATTTTATTCTTTGCAATTTTTGAGCAAGCAGGAGGTTCATTAGCTTTGTTTGCAAACAAAAACTTACATTCAACTTTATTTAGCGTTCCATTAGATCCAAACATTGTGAATAATAGTGCAAACTCATTGTATGTTATTATTTTCTCACCTTTATTAGGATTAGTTTGGTTATGGATGGCGAAAAAGAAAATTGAGCCAAACACAGTTGTAAAATTTGGTTTAGCTTTCTTGATGTTAGCAGGGGCTTATTATATCTTCTATTCTTTAAGATTTTTTGCTGACGAAAATGGATTATCATCATTAGAAATATTTGCATTAGCATATTTTGCAGTTACAATTGCAGAGTTGTGTTTATCACCAATTGGATTATCAATGGTAACAAAATTATCTCCAAAACACTTAGGAGGAATGATGATGGGATTATGGTTCTTAGCATCTGCTTACGGGCAATATTTAGCAGGAATCTTAGGAGCTGGAATGTCAGATCCAAGTCCAACTGCATCTTTAACAGATAAATTAATGGCTTACACAGATGGTTATCAACAATTGGCAATTTATTCTTTAGTTGCAGGTGTTATTGTCATCGTATTGTCTCCATTTATTCGTAAATTAATGCAAGACGTAAAATAACTTTTAAGATATACTTTTAACAAACAAACATGAGTTCAAAATCGGAAAATTTCTTTGATTCAAAAGTATTAGGACACCCGTCGGGATTGTTCGTGCTTTTCTTTACAGAGATGTGGGAGCGTTTTTCATTCTACGGAATGCGCGTTTTATTAATTCAGTTTTTAACAGCTGCAGTTATTGGATTAAATCCAGGTTGGGAATGGTCTATAGAAAAAGCAACTGCTTTATATGGAACATATGCAATGTTATTATACATTACGCCCATCTTTGGAGGTATTATTGCCGATAAATACATAGGTTATCGTTGGGCAGTTGTAATTGGTGCGATTATTATGACTCTTGGTCACGCATTCATGGCTTTTGATACACCTATCTTTTTATATTTAGGATTGGCGTGTTTGGTTATCGGAACAGGATTCTTTAAACCAAATATGACATCTATCTTATCAGAAATGTATAAAGATTTCCCAGAGAAAAAGGATGGTGCTTATACAATTTTCTACATGGGAGTTAACGCTGGTGCATTCTTCGGAATGATGTTATGTGGATTCTTAGCAGAAAAAGTAGGATGGCACTGGGGATTTGGTTTAGCTGGAATCTTCATGTTATTAGGAACATTACAGTTCTGGTTAGCAAAACCATTATTTGGGCATATCGGTGAGGTTCCTTCAAAAACAGGAAATCAAATTACTGCTGATGATGATACACCAAAATACGAACCAGGAGAAAAACCAAATCCTTTTACAGTATTAGATCAAGTATTGATCGTTATTATGACGCTTTTAGGATTAGGATATGCGTTCAATGATCCGTTAAATGCAATTGGTGGAATTAACTTATTCCCATTCTCTATCGGAGGATTATCAGGACAAAATGTCGTTATTTTAGTAGCATTATTCTTGTTCTTCTTTGTGGTAATTCGTCGTTTGGCAAATTATACAAAAGTGGTTCGTGATCGTATGATTGCGGTAATTATTTTTGCTTTCTTCGTTATCTTCTTCTGGATGTCTTTCGAACAAGGAGCTACATCATTAGTAATCTTTGCGCGTGATAATACAGAACGTAACTTAATTGGAGGTGCTGCAATGGCATTCAACGTTTTCAATACATTATTAACAGTTGTTCCATTATTGTTCATCTCGTATGTATTGATTTTATTAGCAAAACAAACATTTAAAAAAGCGGCTTTATCTAATGTTGTTTTAGCGTTTACTTTCTTAGGAATTTGGGCTGCTGCAATTTGGATGTTAAACTATAACTGGACTTCTCACTCTTACGATGTTTCTTACCAAGCAATTGAAACGGCTAAATTAGACGACTCTGGTAAACAAGTGATGAACGAAGAAGGTCAACCTGTTTTTGATAAAACACCAGTTACGGCTTCTTATGTTGCAAATTCTACAGATAAAATTGTTACTGAAACAATTAATTTAGCTTCTCAAGACGCTTTAACAAAAGGTTCAGATATTAGCATTCACAAAGAAGGAGATAAATTTGTATTAGTTTCTCCAGAAAGTTTAGTGAAATTAGATACTGAATATAAAAATCAAAACAAACCATCTGAAGTTGTTCCTGCGAAAGTAGCAGAGATTAAAGATTCTCAAGTAGAAATTACCGTTTCTTGGTTCTCTACATTAAACTCTTTCTTCATCATTGCATTAGCTTCATTAGTTTCTCGTGTTTGGGATTCTAAATACAACCCATCAGCTTCTGTAAAATATGGTTTAGGATTAATCATTATGGCAATCGGATTCGGATTCTTAGCTTTCGGTTCTTACGGAATTTCAGAAGGCGTTCGCGTTTCTATCATCTGGTTAGTATTAGCTTATTTGTTCCATACATTGGGCGAGCTCTGTTTATCTCCAGTTGGACTTTCGTACGTATCAAAATTAGTTCCAGCACGTATGATTGCATTTATGTTCGGAATGTGGTACCTTGCAATTGCAATTGGTAACAAATTGGCAGCCATTTTAGGAGGTCAAATCGAAAATATTACAAAAGAATATTCGTTATCAACTTTCTTCTTAATTTTTACAATTGTACCAATTGTAGCAGGTTTAATCGTTATCGCATTAAATCCAGTTATGAAGAAATTGATGCACGGAGTTAAATAATAAAGATTGAAATTTATGAAATCAAGCTTAGCAATCGCTGCCCTAATTTTATCATCATTTCTTTTCGGACAAGAAATTAAATGGTTATCATTAGACGAAGCAACAAAGGAAATAAAAGCACATCCAGAAAAACCTGTATTGATTAATTTTTATACAACTTGGTGTGGATTCTGTAAGCGTTTGGACAAAGAAACTTTTACAGATAATAAAGTCGCAGATTATGTAAACAAAAATTACATTGCGGTAAAATTTGATGCAGAAACAAAGGATATGGTAAAATTTATGGGAATTCAGTACACATATATTGCGCCTGCTAAAGCGAATTATATGGCATATGCCTTTACAAACGGACAATTGAGTTATCCTGCAACTGTTTTGATGAACGGAAAAGGAGATATCAACAAAGTCGTTTTGGGTTATCGTAGTTCAACAGATTTCATAAACGATATTAAAATTTAATCGAGAAATAACCTTGTTGAGAGGTTTTCCATAAAACAGAATCAGAAGTTTTTTCGAGTTCTGTAACAATAGAAGGGTAGTTGCTGGCATCAGCAATTACCCTTTTTAAATTTTCATTATTTTCGAAAGGATAAAGATTTGATTGATGAATTAACACATAAAAAGGAATATCAGAATGTTCTTCATTTAATAAGAGCTTAAATGACTTCGTTTCAATAGAATTTGGATGTTTGATAAAATGTTGATGTTTAAAGTCTGAATCATAAGAGTAGAAACTAACATCTTTTATTCTTTCGTGGATTTTATATGGTTTAATCGTAAAATTATATGTTTTTTCATCTAAAGGATTTTCACTTAAAATGCTTAAACTTCGTTGATTTCTTATGCCGATAATACTATTCTTGTATTGATTAAAAACGATTAATTCATTCGAATGATTGAGTTGATTAATTTGGTGAAATCGTTCCACTTGAATTAGAAATAAAGAAATTAAACAAACAAATAATGCTAGTTTAGATTTTTTTAGGAACAATGGTTTTGATGCATATAAAATAACGCCAATCAAAATTGCGGTAAATAAACTGATGTAAACATCTTTTGCAATAAACTTGAAGTTCGCTAACCAATAAATATATTGATTTGAGTAATAGATAAAATGATTGAAAATCCATGTATAGATTGGAATATTAAGATCGAAAATGATGAGAAGAATACTAATTATTCCGCCACAAATCATAAAAAAGGAAGCAGGAATCAAGACTAAATTTCCAAATAAAAACAATCCTGAAAATTGATTAAAATACAAGACCGAAATTGGTAAAGTTCCTAATTGAGCAGATAAACTTGTTTCAATCATAATCTTGATTTTCTTCAGGAAACTATTTTTAACTTTCCAATAATACTCAAAAATTGGATTGAGCCAAACAATGAAAAAGACCGCTGAAAAACTCAATTGAAAGCCAACATCAAACAAATAATTAGGTTGAAAAACTAGAATGATAAAAGCAGAAAGTGAAAGTGTGTGAAAAATATTTTTTGGTCGGTTGAGTAATTCGCTAATATAATAAATGGTAATCATCAACGCAGAACGAAAAACTGGCGGTTGTAATTCGACATAAAAAGCAAAGATCCAGATAAATATTAAGCTAATAATTATTCTAATTTTTCGACCTTGTTTTAGCTTTAATAATGGTTGTAAAACGAATTGTAAAATCATGTAAATCATCATCACATGTAAACCAGAAATGGATAAAATATGCACAACTCCTGTTGCTACATAACTTTGATTGAGTTCTTGCGAAAGCTCTGTTCTATCACCCAAAAGCATAGACGAAATAATCGCTCTACTTTCAAGGGAATAACCTTGTTCTGTTAGTTCTTTTCGAATCTTGACTTTCGATTTGGCAACCCAATTTCGAAATCCATTTCCTTCTTTGTGAATAGAAATAATTTCATTTGTAAAGATTTGAGAATAAATTCGTTTTCTGTTTAAGAAACGTTTATAATCAAATTGATATGGATTTAACGGTTCTTGGATTTCTCTTTTTTCTCCTAAAATTATGATTTCATCATTGGGATATAAAATTTGTTGTTGAGGTTTGATATGAAGTAAAATTTGCTCATTCGTTTCAATATCTTTTACAACGTAATTGGTATATTTTTCGGTAGAATTAGAACTATAAACGACTTTTAGTAAATGAATTCTCGAAACAGATTCGAAATCAATTTTTGAATGTCTATTATAATTTTGATGAATATAATAGCCTAAAATCATCGAAATGCCTAAAAAAGTGATTATATTTTGACGATTATTATTTTTTAACAAAGAGATAAAAAGTAGAATAATTAATGAAAAAAATATAATTCGTAAATTTGTAGCAGGAATTAATAATTCGGATAAAATTATTCCGATTGAGAAACAAATTGTTAGGGTAAAAAAGAGATACTTTTTCATCCTAATAATTTATAAATTTTTTTACAAATAGTAGGTTTTAATTATTTGTAAATGAATTGATTAAAAAAATAAAAAAATGAAGAAGATTCTTATATTAATTGTGTTATTTTTTACTCAAATGGCAATGGCTCAAATTGATGTAAAACTATCAATCACAAACCTTAAGAAAATGAAAGGAAATTTGGCTATAGAGTTTTATAGAAATGTAGAAAATTATACAAAAGGTCAAAATGCATTCAAAAAATTGTACGTTCCAGTTGCTGATATAGACAAGTATGAAACGGTTTTTAAAGATATTGAGCCAACATTTTATGCGGTAAAAGTGTATTTGGATACGAACAATAATAAACAGCTTGATAAAAGTTTTTTGGGTGTGCGTAAAGAACCGTATGGTTTTTCTAAGAATTTAGATCCTATTTTGCGTGAGCCAACTTTTGAGGAAGCCAAAGTGGATATGACTGAAGAAAATAATACAATTGTAATCAAATTAAACAATAACAAAGGCGAAGAATAATCTTCGTCTTTTTTTGTTAAAATTTAATTGAAAAACCTATATTCAATCCTAATAAAGAAGGATTTTTAGCATCTACATTTTTCAATGGATTTAGCATATATCTATAATTTGGTTCCAAATTTATACTTGATTTATTTGATAAATTATACTCTAACTTAACTCCAGCGTTAGCGCTATAACTCGAATTATTTAAGTTATTTGCTTCGCCTAATTTATAATTTGATCTTGTATTAGTATCAGCTAATGAAATAGAATTTTTCGTTACAGCAAAATAACTTCCTCCCGCTATTGCTATAATATTGAATTTATCAAAACTTGCCAATTTATATTCAACTTCTAATGGAACTTCGATGTAATGAACTTTTTGTTCCATAGTATTGGTTTCAGAAGACAACATGGTCATTGTTGTATGTGATATATTATCACCTACAACTCGAATATTCGAATGATATGTGATATTGTTAGATGATTTTGGCATGCTTGCAGAAAGTGCATAAACACCTGTATTGATTCCCGAATTTATATTGGTTGTATTTTGTTCCAACTCAACTTTTGCAATTCCCGAACGAACATTTATCTTATCATTTAATCGAACAGAAACTTTTGCGCCATAAGCAACTGTAATGTTATTTTTGATGTTGTAATCATTAAATTCATTTGCTAAAATAGATTTTGATTCTAACACTTTTGTTGGATTGATGTACGAAGAAATCGTCAGAAGTGGAGATTTCTGTTTGATTTCTACTTTCTCTTTCTTTTTTTCCTCTTCTTGAAGAACTAATTCTAATGGTTTTTCTTCTAAAATTTTAGGATTAGTTTCTTTTTCAGAAACTTCATTTTTTGGATTGATTGAAGAATTATTTTGTACAAAATTATCTTTTTGAGTTGAATTCTTTTGAGATAATTCTAGTGTTTTATCTTCTTTTTGATTTGGAATTGTATTCGAAAATAAAGTTGATTCTCCAATTATATTTTCAAAATATGAACTTGAACTTTGAATTGTTTTTTGATTTGATTTAGAAGATTTTTTTACAGAAGAAACAATCTTATTATCAAAAGACTTTTCATTTGTATGTTCAATATTATTCCAATCTTTTTTGATAGATTCTTTAGAAGTCGATTTTGTTTTTACAACTTCATTAGTCGGCATATGA
Organism: Empedobacter sp. R132-2; assembly: GCF_030324375.1. NCBI lineage: Bacteria > Pseudomonadati > Bacteroidota > Flavobacteriia > Flavobacteriales > Weeksellaceae > Empedobacter > Empedobacter sp. R132-2. The sequence goes on along the minus strand of NZ_JACAGG010000003.1, from coordinate 45,935 downwards.
TTAACGTTAATTGTATCATTTTGATTAAAATAATAGATAGAAATTCCCACAACTAAACATGCCGCAGTAGAACCAATCCAATAAAATAAAGGAATGATTCGTTTTTTCTTTTCTTTCTCGTCTAATTTCTCCTGAATATTTTTCCAAGCATCCAAAGGAGGAAGTTGTGGTTGCGAGAGTTTATCTTTAATATGTTGATCAAATTTGTTCATCTTCTGTGACAGTTTTTAATTGATTGAGTTTTTGTTTTAATAAATTTCGTGCTCTTGATAAGTTTGATTTTGAAGTTCCAACCGAAATGGTCAGCATTTCTGCAATTTCTTGGTGCGAATATTCTTCAAAAACGTAGAGGTTAAAAACTTGCCTATATTGTGGTGGAAGATTATGAACGGCTTCTAACAACTGTTGATAATCAAAATCTTCTTCAACTTCGTCGTCATCTTCCTGTGTGATAATGAGATTTTCGAAATCTTCAAAAGGTAAATTATTCTTCTTTTTTAGTTTTTCTAAATTAAGATTTACCATTATCCGTTTCATCCAACCTTCAAAAGATCCTTCGAATTTGAATTGATTTATTTTATTGAAGATATGAATAAAACCCTCTTGAAAAATATCTTGCGCATCTTCATAATTTTCGGCATAACGAAGACAGATCGAGAACAAAACAGGTGAAAACTCAACATAAATTTCTTCTTGAGCTTTTCTATTTTGTTCTTGACATTGCTTGATTAAAATTTCAAGAGAGTCACTATTCAAAACTTATTGGACTTTATTTTTCTTTGATATTTAACACAATTGAGTCATAAATTGGTTCAGTTGAATTTGGTTTATTTCCCGTCCAAAATCTTAATGTGTACTCACCAGCTTCTTTAGGTGTAAACTTCAAAGTTTTTGTTTCGTACGAAGTATTTTGCGTGCAGTTTCCATTACTTTGACTTGCATAAACACCAATGTTGTGTTTAAAAGTTGTACTTCCTTGTAAAGAGCTAAATTGAATAAAATTTTGACAAGAATTTGTTTTTTCGTACGTTACTCGAATATTTGTAGTTTTTCCTACTGGCTGAATAGAGTCTTCATGAACATTAATTGCCGTTGTTGCTAAAAAACCATAATTCATATAATCTGAGTCATCATTATTTAAACAACTAAATGTTGATAAACCTAAAATACCTACCAAAGCAAACATGCTTAATCTTTTCATTAATTTCATTGTATGAGTTTTAATCGTTATAAAAATAAGATATAGATTTTAGAAAAGGTTGCGTGAAAGAATAAGAAATTAATATATAGAATAAGAAAACCCCTTGAAAATCAAGAGGATTACTTTGTTAGAATAGGTGTAAACTTTAATTAAGTCAATCCTGAAACATTTTAATAATTAGATCTGAATGACATCTATAGCTTACAAGATTAAAAAAACAATAAAAGGTTGCGTCAAACTTTTACTTTTTTTTAATTATTTTTTTAAGTCCTCAGTAATTAGTGAAGCGGTTCTTTCTGAAGCGCCAATTCCACCAAGTTTATGATACAATTCTTCGTAGCTTTTCATGATTTTTTCACGTTTAGGAGAATTTAAAATTAAATCTAATTCTCGTTTGATATTTTCGTAAGTTAAATCATATTGAATTAACTCTTTCACTACTTCTTCGTCCATAATCAAGTTTACCAACGAAATAAAACGAATGTTTTTTACAACACGTTTTCCGATTTCGTACGAAATAGCATTTCCTTTGTAACAAACAACTTCTGGAACTTTCAGTAAAGCAGTTTCTAATGTTGCTGTTCCTGATGTAACCAAGGCTGCATGAGAAACTCGTAATAAATCATAGGTTCTATTCTCAACAATTTTCAAGTTGTTGCCTGCAATTTTTTTATAATTTTCGATTGGTTGAGATGGTGCACCAGCCACAACAAATTGATAATCGGGAAAATCTTTTTCCACTGAAAGCATCAAAGGTAATTTGACTTTAATTTCTTGTGTTCGACTTCCAGGAAGTAAAGCAATAATTGGTCTTTCGTCTAAATTATGATCTTTTCTAAATTGTTGTTCATCAATTGGCGGAAGATTATTCAACGAATCTAATAATGGATTTCCGACAAAATCTACTTTGTAATTGTAACGTTGATAAAATTCTTCTTCGAACGGAAGAATCACAAACATTTTGTCGACAACTTTTTTGATTTTATGAACTCGACCAGTTTTCCAAGCCCAAATTTGTGGCGAAATATAATAGTAAATTTTAATTCCAAGACTTTTTACAAATTCAGCAATTCTGAGATTAAAACCAGGATAATCAACTAAAATAACTGCATCTGGCTGATAAGCTTCGATGTCTTTTTTAGCAACCGAAATATTTCCTAAAATCGTTCTCAAATTCATTACAACTTCAGCAAAACCCATAAACGCCAAATCTCTGTAATGTTTGACTAAAGTTCCGCCTTGCGTTTGCATCAAATCTCCTCCCCAAAATCTGAATTCAGCTTGTGGATCTTTTAATTTTAATTCTTTCATTAAGTTCGATGCGTGCAAATCGCCCGAAGCTTCACCTGCAATGATATAGTATTTCAATGGAAATCATTTTTCTTCTTACAAAGATAGGAGAAATCTATAAGTGGAGTAGATTTCAATGTTTTTTATTGCGTAAATTTACTCTTTCAAACAAAGAAAAATGTCAGACGAAATTATAAATAAAGTTGCCAATAGTAGTTTAGTAACAATTGATTTACAGGATTATTATCCTGATGGAGATCGTGTTGTTTTTGACTTGAAAGATTGGTTATATGAAGAATTGATTCTTAGAGAAAAGGATTTTAGAGAAAATCTTAAAAATCATGATTGGACACAATATCAAGATAAATATGTAGCGTTAACGTGTACTGCGGATGCGATTGTTCCGTCTTGGGCTTATTTGTTGGTTGCAACCTATTTGTCGCCAATTGCGAAACGAATTGTACATGGAAGTTTGCAAGATTTGGATACGATTTTGTACACAGAAATTGTAGATCATTTGCCTTATGAAGATTATGTTGATGGAAAAATAATAGTGAAAGGTTGCTCTCACAAACCTGTGCCAGAATCGGCTTATATTCAGTTAATTGAACGTTTACAACCAATTGTAAGCTCGTTAATGTTTGGTGAAGCGTGTAGCACTGTTCCGCTTTATAAAAAGAAGAATTAAAAAAATCCGCTCAACGAGCGGATTTTTTACACATGAATAAAATCGTAAAATACTTATTGATTAGTTCTGAAAACTAATTTATTATCTCCAGGTTTTTCTTCGAAATAATCGATTAAAACCGCATCATTATCATTTATTGTTCCTTTTAAAATTTCTTTTGAAAGTTCATTTAATACATCTTGTTGAATAACTCGTTTCAATGGTCTTGCTCCGAATTGAGGATCGTAGCCTTTTCTTGCTAAATAATCGACAGCTTCTGGCGTAATATCTAATGTAATATCGCGTTGTGCTAATTTCTTCGCAACTCCGCTTAAATAGATATTCACGATTCCAGAAATTTGATTTTCACTCAATGGACGGAACAAAATAATTTCATCAATACGATTCAAAAATTCTGGTCTAAAGTTTTGTTTCAATTCCTCAAAAACGACATCTTTTGTTTCATCATAAACTTGTGCCACATTATTTTCGTCAATGTTTGAGAATTTATCCAAAATCGTATGAGAACCAAAATTCGATGTCATAATGATAATCGTATTTTTAAAGTTAACCACACGACCTTTGTTGTCTGTCAAACGTCCGTCATCCAAAACTTGTAACAAAATATTGAAAACATCTGGATGTGCCTTCTCAATTTCGTCCAACAAAATAACTGAATAAGGACGGCGACGAACCGCTTCTGTTAACTGACCACCTTCGTCGTAACCAACGTAACCCGGAGGTGCCCCAACCAAGCGAGAAACTGCATGACGCTCCTGATATTCGGACATGTCGATACGAGTCATTGCATTTTCATCATCGAATAAGAACTCGGCTAAGGCTTTTGCCAACTCAGTTTTCCCAACACCAGTTGAACCTAAGAATAAGAACGAACCGATTGGTTTTCCTTCGTCACTAAGACCTGCACGAGAACGACGAATGGCATCAGAAACTGCTATAATTGCTTCTTCTTGACCTAAAACACGTTTGTGTAATTCGTTTTCTAAATTCAATAATTTTTCGCGATCAGATTGCATCATTTTCTGAGCCGGAACTCCTGTCCATTTCGATACAACTTCTGCAATATCATCCGCATCAACAAACTCTTTTACCAGTTTATTTTGTTTATTTTCTTCTAGATTATGTTCAGCTTCTTCTAAATTATTTTTTGCATTAACTAAATCTTCAAACTCTAATTTGGAAGCTTTTGCATAGTCGTAATCTCGTTTTGCACGCTCAATTTCGAATTTGATATTTTCGATAGATTTTCTTAAATCTTGAACTTCATCGGCACGATTTCTTTCCGCTTCCCATTTCGAATTCAATTGATTTCTTTCATCTTGAAGATTAGATAATTCTTCTTTTAAAAGATTCAATTTTTTCTCGTCATTTTCGCGTTTTATCGCTTCAATTTCGATTTCTAATTGAATAATTCTACGATCTAATTTATCTAAATCTTCTGGTTTAGAATTCATTTCCATTCTCAACTTAGAAGCTGCTTCGTCCATCAAATCGATGGCTTTATCTGGTAAAAAACGATCTGTAATATAACGTGTTGATAATTTTACAGCCGCAATAATTGCTTCGTCTTTAATTCCAATTTTATGGTGTTGCTCGTATTTATCTTTGATTCCACGCAAAATAGAAATAGCCGATTCTTCATCTGGTTCTTCTACCATTACTTTCTGGAAACGACGTTCTAAAGCTTTATCTTTTTCAAAATATTTTTGATATTCATTCAAAGTTGTAGCACCAATCGAACGTAATTCGCCACGAGCCAAAGCAGGTTTCAAGATATTTGCAGCATCCATTGCACCTTCTCCGCCGCCGCCAGCACCAACAAGCGTGTGAATCTCATCGATGAACAAAATTATTTCTCCATTCGAAGCGGTTACTTCTTTCACAACGGCTTTCAAACGCTCTTCGAACTCACCTTTGTATTTTGCACCAGCAACCAAAGCTCCCATATCCAATGAAAAAATTTGTTTATTCAAAAGATTTTCAGGAACATCTCCATTGATGATACGATGTGCTAAACCTTCTGCTATAGCGGTTTTACCAACACCTGGTTCACCAATAAGGATTGGGTTATTTTTTGTACGACGTGATAGAATTTGTAAAACACGACGAATTTCTTCATCACGTCCAATTACAGGATCTAATTTTCCTTCTTTTGCTAAATCTGTTAAGTTTTTAGCGTATTTGTTTAATGAATTATATGTTCCTTCCGCGTTTTCAGAAGTTACTCTTTCTCCGTTTCTCAATTCTGTTACTAATTTTTTTGTGTTGTCGAATGTTACACCTCTATTTTTTAATAATTGACTTACAGGCGATACATTCTTGATTATACCTAATAATAAATGCTCTAAGGTGATAAAATCATCGTTCATCTCTTTTGCAATTTCTTGTGCAGATTGCAAAATTTGGTTAGATGAATTGGAAAGATGATTTCCTTGTTGACCTTCTATTTTTGGATATTTATTGATTTCTAAATCCAACTCAGGTTTCAACATATCCATTTTTACACCTTGTTTTTCTAAGATTAATGATAACACGTTTTCATCAACATCTATCATTCCACCTAAAATATGAGCTGGTTCTATTGCTTGATTTTTTTGTGCAACTGCAATTTGCTGCGCTACTTGAATCGCTTCACGACCCTTTATTGTAAATTGATTAAAATCCATTGGTTTTTAGTTTTTTATATTGGTTTTGTTTGGTGTATTTCATCAAAAAAAATTCCAAAGTAGAAATAAAACCTAAAAACTGACTTTTTGACTTTGTTGAATAAAAAAAGGAGACATTTTGTCAATATCTCCTTTCGTTTAAAAATTTTTATAGTATTTAAAATAAACCTTCTACTGATAAATAGCGTTCGCCAGTATCGTAGTTGACAGTTAATATTTTCGTGTTTTTGTCTACTTCATTCAAAGTTTTAGCAACTGCAGCCAATGAAGCACCTGTAGAAATTCCGACAAATATACCTTCTACTTTAGCCACTTTTTTTGCAAATTCAAATGCTTCTTCTTTTGTAATCTGAGTAGAAGAATCAACGATTGAAGTATCTAAATTAGTAGGAATAAATCCTGCTCCAATTCCTTGAATCGCGTGTGGACCAGGATTTCCTCCTGAAATGACAGGAGAATCTGTTGGTTCTACAGCGATAACTTTTGTTGAAGAGTTAACTTCTTTTAATGCTTTTCCAATTCCAGAAAGATGTCCGCCTGTTCCAACTCCTGTAATTAAATAATCAACTCCTTGTGGAAAATCTTCAAGGATTTCTTTTGCTGTTGTATTGTAATGGACTGTCGGATTCGAATTATTCTCAAATTGTTGCGGAACCCAAGCGCCTTCTATTGTTTCGGCTAATTCTTGTGCTTTTGCAATAGCGCCTTTCATTCCTAATTCTTTTGGAGTTAAAACAAATTCAGCACCATAAGCTTCCATAATTTTACGACGTTCAATTGACATCGATTCTGGCATTGTGATAATCATTTTGTAACCTTTTACAGCCGCAACAAATGATAAGCCAATTCCTGTATTACCCGAAGTAGGTTCTATAATTGTTCCTCCAGGTTTTAAAATTCCAGCTTTTTCAGCATCTTCAATCATTGCCAAAGCAATACGATCTTTTATTGATCCACCCGGATTTTGTTTTTCTACTTTAATATAAACGTTATGGTTAGGAAATAATTTATTCAGTTTAATAATTGGTGTATTTCCTATGGTTTCTAATACATTATTGTAAATCATTGTTGTAAGGTTTTAGATGATATAATTGATATGTTGTTCTTTTTTTTGTTTTTTTATTTGTGGTTGATTCTCTTGATAGACAACAGAATCTTCTTCTATACTTTCTGTAATCCAAACATTTCCGCCGACTACAGAATTTTTTCCAATAATTGTTGTTCCTCCCAAAATAGTTGCTCCAGCATAAATTGTGACATTATTTTCTATTGTTGGATGACGTTTTTTATTAGCCAAATTCTTCGAAACATAAAACGCTCCTAATGTTACGCCTTGGTAAATTTTCACATTATCACCAATCAATGTTGTTTCTCCAATGACAATTCCTGTACCATGATCGATATAAAAGTTTTTTCCAATTGAAGCACCAGGATGAATATCAATTCCAGTTTTAGAATGTGCATATTCGGAAAAAAAACGAGGAAGAATAGGCGTATTTAAATTGTAGAGAATATGTGCTAAACGATGAATTGCAATTGCAAAAAAACCAGGATAGGCTAAAATGATTTCAATTTCCGATTTAGATGCAGGATCATTTGCATAAAAAACAAAAATTAGTTCCTCTAATTCTTGTCTAAGTTGTGCAAATTGTTCAAAAAAATATAAACTAATTTGATTCGATTTCTCCTCAGGAACAATTTTTAACAAAATAGAATTGAATTGATTGAGTAAATCTTCTTTCTTGTACAAAGGATTTGGTTGTTGAAAAATCTCATCATAAATAATGGATTCTATCAAAGGTTCTACTTCTTGTTTTCTAAATGGTAAACTGTATTTCGTAAGCTGATTCATTCTTCAATCTATAAACTCTATAAAAATAGTAGACAAATGTATTCATTTTTTTATTCTTGAAGAAGAAATTGTCATAAAAATGACAAAAACCATAAAAATGCCTTCGTTTTTATTATTGCTATGTAAGCATAATAATACACTATTTTGACTTTTATGAATAAAATTTATAATTATTTATTTAAAAATATTTATTGAATTAAATGATTGATAATTAATGTTATAAATGAATTTTTATGTTTAAAAGAGATTATTTTTATAAAAAATAAAGCGTAGTGTTTTATTTACACTAAAAAATAGTTATTTTAGTGAAATAAATTTTAAAGGATAAAAATATGAAAAAATCAATTTTATTCGGATTATTCTTTATGTTGACATCTTTAATGTATGCGCAATCACCAATAGGAACTTGGAAAACAATTGATGATGAGACAAAACAGGCGAAGTCTTACGTAGAGATTTTCGAGAAAGATGGAAAACTTTATGGTAAAGTCACTAAGATTTTAACGAAAGGAAAAGAAGATGCAAAATGTACAGATTGTTCAGGAGCATTAAAAAATAAACCAATTTTAGGAATGCAAATTCTTTCTGGTCTTAAAAAAGATGGAAAAGAATGGAATGGTGGAAAAATCATTGATCCTAATAGTGGAAAGGAATACAAAGCAAAAATGTCTCTTAACGGAAATGATAAATTAGACGTAAGAGGTTTTATCGGGATTTCTCTTGTAGGAAGAACGCAAACTTGGCAACGAGTTAAATAAAAATCAAAACAAAAACGAAAAGGTTACTCTGAGTAATCAAACCCACAAAATTTTACTCTATAATGACTATTTCTAAAAGAATAGTCATTATTTTTTTTACGTAAATTTGTAACTTCAAAACTAAGGTTTTGATTTTCTAAAATACATCAATGAGTTTAATTAAAAGAGCGTTCTCATACGCAAAACCATATAGAACTTCGTTTGTTACAGCGATTATATTCAATTTACTCTATGCACTTTTCAATGTAATTGCATTGGCTTTTATGATGCCAATTTTGAGTGTTTTGTTTGGTGAAAAAACAACTGGAGTTATCGCAAAACCTATTTATTCTGGTGATTTGGGTAATCTGAAACAATTTTTTTCAGATTATTCAGCTTATTATATGAATGAGCTTTCTCAAACTCAAGGACCAGTTTATGTGTTAGCGATTTCGTGTGTGATATTTATTATTGCATTTTTATTTCGAAATATTTTCAGTTTTCTTTCAGAAACTTGTTTGGTAGATTTACGTTCGGGTGTGACACGTGATTTACGTGTTGATATTCATAACAAAATTATTGATTTGCCAGTTGCTTATTTTACTGAAAAACGAAAAGGAGATATGTTAAATCGTATTTCTAGTGATGTAAATGAGGTTGAATCTAATATTTTAAATTCAGTCGTAGAAATCATACGTTCACCAATTATGATTATCTTTTTCGTTGTAGTATTATTTACAGTTAGCTATCAATTAACAATTTTCGCTATTTTGGTTTTTCCGATTATGGGAACAATTATTTCGTTGATTGGAAAAAGTCTGAAAAAAGCTGCTGCTCATGCGCAAGACGAATTATCTAACATTATTACTTATGTAGACGAAACACTTTCTTCGCTTAAGATTATCAAAATTTTTAACGCAGAAGATCAAGTAAAAGGTCGTTTTGATGAATCGATTAATCGTTATCGAAAATATCTTCAAAAAGTAATGAAAAAACGTGCTTTGGCTTCACCAACAAGTGAATTTTTAGGTGCTGTTACAATTGGATTAATTGTTTTTTTTGGTGGTAAATTATCGTTAGAAGGAAATGGTTTAACAGGATCACAATTTATTTTTTATATCGCAACATTTTATACATTATTAGATCCGATTAAACGCTTTTCGAAAGCATTATCAGATGTACAAAAAGGAGAGGTTTCTGCAAAGAGAATTTTTGAGGTTTTGGATGCTGATGTTTCGATAAAAGATGTTCCAGATGCAAAAGGAATTGAAGCTTTTGAAGATAAAATTGAGTTTAGAAATGTGACATTTGCTTATGGTAAACATAATGTAATTGAGAATTTTAATTTAACAATTAACAAAGGAGAAACCGTTGCTTTTGTTGGGCAATCTGGTTCTGGAAAATCGACTTTGGCGAATTTAATTACTCGTTTTTGGGATGTGAAATCAGGTCAAATTTTGATTGATGGAATTGATATTAAACATATAAAATTAAATGATTATCGCTTGTTATTTGGTTTGGTTACGCAAGATTCTATTTTGTTTAATGATACAATTTTTAATAATATTTCATTAGGTGATAAATGTCCAAATTTGGAAAAAGTAGAATATGCTGCGCAAATTGCAAATGCGGAAGAGTTTATTGTAAAAATGCCAGAAAAGTATCAAGAGTCAGTAGGAGAGGGAGGTAGCAAGCTTTCTGGTGGACAAAAACAACGTTTAAGTATTGCGCGTGCGGTTTATAAAAATCCACCGATTATGGTTTTGGATGAAGCGACTTCTGCTTTGGATACGAAATCTGAAAAATTGGTACAAGTTGCCTTGAATAATATGATGCAAAATCGTACTTCTTTGGTTATTGCGCACCGTTTATCAACAATTCAGAATGCGGATAAAATTGTAGTAATGGAAGCAGGTAAAATTATTGAACAAGGAAATCATCATTCACTTATTGAGAAAAAAGGCGTTTATGCCAATTTGGTAAATATGCAGAATTTTGAATAAATGAAGTATATACAAACTAAAAAAATCCGCTTATTAAGCGGATTTTTTTGTTATATTTTAAATCGATTTAATTTCAAAACCTAATTGTTTCCAGTCTTCCCAAAATGTTGGGTAAGATTTTTCTACGACCATTTCATTCTCAATTCGAATTGGGTAAATTTGTGCTAAAGGCGCCATACACATTGCCATTCTGTGGTCGTTATATGTTGCTAAAGTTGGCGTTTTTTCAAAATTATTATAACCTTCTATCGTTAATGAATCGTTTGTAATTGTTATAATTGCTCCAAATTTTTCCAACTCATTTTTAAGTGCGACTAAACGGTCTGTTTCCTTGATTTTTAGTGTTTCTAAACCAGTTAAATGACATTTTGTTTTCAATCCCACACAAGTTGCAGAAATCGTCTGTGCAATATCTGGAGTATTGATTAAATTTAATTCGATGATAGATTTTGGTATGAAATTATCTTCATTTTTTAATGTTAAAACTCCATTTTCAAAAGTTGAAATTACACCAAAATTTTCTGCATAAATATGTTTTAAAGCTGAATCTCCTTGTAAAGAATCTTCGAAATAAGTTGAGATTTTAATTTCAGAATTCTGCGATAAAGCAATCAAACTATAATAATATGAAGCTGAACTCCAATCAGATTCTACTTGTAATGTTTGAGCTTTGATGTTTTCAGTAAAAGGAATTTTGATTGTATTTCCTTCGAAAATTGCATTAATTCCAACTTTATTCAATAATTGAATTGTCATTTGAATATAAGGAACAGAAATAATTTTTCCATCCAACTTTATCGTTAATCCATTTTCTAATTTCGTTCCGATCAAACATAAAGCCGAGATATATTGAGAACTAATGTTAGAAGGGATTGTAATAGAATCTTTCGTTATTTTTTTTCCAACAATCGATAAAGGCGGATAACCTTCGTTTTCTTGATACGAAATTTCTGCACCCAACTCATTCAAGGAGTCAACTAAAACTTTTATTGGACGTTGTTTCATTCTTTCAGAACCTGTCAACGTTATTTTTCGTCCATCTTGAATAGAAAAATAAGCCGTTAAAAATCGCATGGCAGTTCCCGCGTGGTGAATATCAACTAAATCAGTTTTGTTCGCTAACGCTTTTTGCATTAATTGAGAATCTTCTGAATTTGAAACATTTTCTAATGTCAAAACATTCTCAAATAATTGACTTAATAGCAACAAACGATTGCTTTCGCTTTTAGAACCTGTGATGGCTAATTGATTGTTTATAGGAGATTTTAGAGCAGAAATTTCAATCATATTTATTTTAATTTATCATTATTTTGATGACGATCGTGGTCACGTTTTGTTTTATAATCTAATTTTTTGTAAAAAGCTGATTCTAAATCAACACCTGTTTGATTTGCCAAACAAAGCGCTACAAAAATAACATCTGCCAATTCTTCGCCAAGATCTTTGTTTTTATCGGATTCTTTCTCCGATTGTTCACCGTAACGACGCGCAATAATACGTGCAACTTCTCCTACCTCTTCAGTTAATTGTGCCATATTTGTTAATTCGTTAAAATAACGAACACCATGTTCTTTTATCCAATTATCAACGTCTGTTTGTGCTTGTTTAAGGCTCATCTTATTTTAAATTTTAAAAGTTAAAGGTACAAAAATAAAAAGCCAACTTGTATTTGGAGTTGGCTTTATTCGATGTTTAGAATATTTTTTTATTGTTTTACCAAAATCACTTGCTGACTTTCTGCATTAATGATATTTGTTAAAAATTCTTTCAATGGTTTATAGTATTGTGCAGGTAAAATACTGTATGGAATAACTTTTTGGGCTTGAGCGATAATAAAACCATCTTTTTCAATTACTTTATATGCATATCCACCAGCTTGATCAGGCATTGTAAATTGCTTTTCAGTTGGTAAAGATTCGACTTTGTAACCTTCTGGAATTTTAATTTTAATTGTATTTGTATTCGTAGTTGGTGCACCAAACTCAATATTGTAATTACGTTGATCTAGATTTAAATTATGTTTTGTATTCGCAACAAATAAAAATGGATTGAATAATATTTTATTTCCAGCCACATCTACTTTTACATCATCAAATTTGAATTGATGACGAATTACATTTTGTTTGTTATCTTGTGTTTTAAATTCTGAAATTTCAAAATTGTAATCTTCTACAAATTCTTTTTCAAACGCTTTTGGATCATCTGCGATTTCACTTTTATCAAACATATAAAAATAATTATCACGAACATTAGAAAATAAACCTTTCAAATTTCCATCAGCTTTTAAATCTGCCGTAATTGATATTTTATCATTGGTCATAACCGAATTACGAAGAGGAACTTCTTTTATTCCTTTTTCATTTACCATAAATCCACGATCGTTGATTGCTCGAATTGGTAATAAATTAATTTGAGCATTTTTATCAGTTGCATCCATTAAATAAAATTCATTATCTATTGTTGCTCCAACAATTACATAATTCAATTTGCTACGTGAAGGAAACGAATAATTGATTAAACCATTTTGCAACGTACTCAAAACAATTGGATTTGCGTCTAATCCAGCTTTACGCAACATAGCTGTTAACATAAGATTGATATCCGCTGAATTTCCAGATTTTTCGTTAAATGCTTTTCGAATTCCTTTATCTGTATATTGACCTAAATAATCATTCCAAGCCATGTTGTTTTTTACATAATTGTAAATTGCTTGAGCTTTTTCAATATTTGTAGATTTTCCAACAATTGTAGCGTTTACTGTTTCATCTAAAAAGTTATTTCCATTTAATTGTCGACCAAATTCTTCGTGATCCATCAAATCTTTTCCAATACGTTCCCAAGTTGTAGAAAAATTTTCTGAGGTTCTTCCGGGAACCACAAAAGAAGCTAACTCAAACTGAATACTTGCTAACATATTTCTCGGATTAAGCACATAAGCTTCGCGAGAATAAGAAGGTAAATTAACTAATGAATAAGTTTGTGTATCAATCTTTAATTTATGATTACTTGATGTCGCGCCTTGATTTCCCATATCTCCACCAAAAGATGTAACACCTCTGTTTCCAAAAGAAGTAGTTGAAAAAGTATCTTCTTTGGAATTTTTTGTTAATTTAGGAGCAAATTCACCTCTTAAATCTTGTTGATAATTAAAATATTCTTGATTTTGCATCGTGAAATTACTCGTAACTACAGGAATCGATTGTTGAAAATACCACGTATCAGTATTTCCATAGAAAGGGGAAATAATTTCGTATGTATATTCTAAGATTGATCCATTTTTTACATTTGGAAATGTAAACGTTTGTTTATCCATAAAACGATGGACTTTATCTAAGAAAATATCTTTTTTCTCAACTTTTTGTTCAATAATTTTTCCATTTTCAAGGTTATAGGTAACCGCTTTTAAAGTAATCAATTTATCTTGATCTGATCCTGAGCTTTTGTAAAGAGGAATTTCTATTTTTAAAACATCATCAGGTGTTTTATCCTTATCAAAAACAATTACTCTATAAAAAACTTTCTTTGTTTGCTCAACACCGCCTTGATTGGTATTAAAACTAACTTTATAATTTCCGTCAGCATATAAAACTTCTGCAGGAGCGTCAGCTTGAATTGTACTTTTTGTTTTCTCGAAATCTTGTTTAGATAGTTTTCCAAATTTTACATCTTGAGCAAAACTCGAAACGGTTGCAACTGTCGCAACAATCGTAAATATTGTTTTCATATTAGTGTTATAATTTTTCTAAAAGTAGTTTTGTGTTATCGTAACCCGAAATTTGTCTTCTAAATTCTACATATTCGTTGTATTTTTCTTTTGAGAAAGTTCCTGAAAATTGTTTGTAAATACGTTTTATTTCGAATGCATTATTTTCTTTTGGATTGATTTCTAATTGATATTCACCAAAAGCTGATTTCACAATTATAGCATCAAATTTTTGTGGTAATTTATAACCAGAAGGAAGTGTCAATGTATACGAAACTTCGTCAACATATCCTGTCTCGATGTTGAAATCAAACTTTCTATCTTTCATTTTTTTGACAGAAGTCTCTTCTTTATTCACTGGAATAATATTCAGAATGATGTTATTTCCTTGAATTTTAGCATAATTTGGTGCTGAAAACTCGAAATTTGAAGTGAAAACAGCATTTTTCCAATCATTATTAAATTCTTTCTTTTTGAATGATATTCCTTGTAAGTAAGAAAATCGATTTTTTAAACGAACATCAAGTTCTTTCTCGCTTAATTGATTAAATCTTGCAAAATTCTCATAAAGCAAACCTTTGGAAGTTTCAGAAAAATCAAAATTTAATGTCCCATCTGCTAAAAGTGTTGCATTTCCATTGACGAATAATTGATTATCTTCTGTTTTGAATTGTTGTGAAGGAATAATTTTTCCGCCTTTTTCATCAACAATTAATACTTTTCTATTTCCTGCAAAATCACCTAAATAATTATAAGGAGCTGTTTGACTTGTTGCTTCTAACCAAATATCTTTTCCATTTAGAGGTATATAAACAATCATGTGATTTCCTTGTTGATACATCATTTGCTCATCAATATCAATTGGATTTCCAGCAAATAATATGGTGTGATACGATTTGATATTCACTGCATCTAACATTCCAATCATATAATTAGATAAGGCTTTGCAATCGCCATAACTTTTGCTCTCAACATAAGAATTCGGAAAAGGCGAAAGTCCTCCAATTCCCAGTTGTACACCAATATATCGAACTTTATTTTGCAAATGTTTGTACAAAATCTGAACTTTTTCTTCATCCGACTTTGCTTCTTTTACCATATTTTGAAAAACAGATTTTTGAGCTGGAGTAAAATCTAATTTTGTACGAATTAAATTATCAAAAGTCCATTTTCCGTAATCATTCCAATTGTCAAAATTTCCTTTAACACCATTGATATTGATTTGATTTGAAGCTAAAATAGCGCGAGGAAATATTTTTTGACTTCCAACCATTTGATCTTCTTCATTAAATGCCAAAACATTGTTTAATGAATAGCTCAAATTATTGTTATCTCCTGTTTTTGCAATGTCAAAACCTTTAAAATTATCTTCTTTCAATCGAATAGTTGAAGATGTTTTATTTACAAATTGATAAGACGATTTTTCGATTGATAAATTCGCTGCTCGTATAGGTGACCAACGCGGAATCCAAAGTGTATTTTTGTTCGTTGTAACAATTTTATAATGTATCGTGTAAGGATAATTTGTTGGTGTGTAATTCAAATATTTTATACGATCATCCGTGTACATTTGTCCACCTGTTACATAACTTTGGTCACCAAAATCTTTGGTCTTGAATTTTTTAATTTCTTTTCCATTTGCATCATACAAAGTTGCCTCGAATAAGTCAATTTTTGTATTTGCATCATAATTCGCTTGCGCACCAACATAATTATCGCCCGCTTTACTCAAAACCGTTACGACAACGTCTTCCGTATATTTTAATTCATCAACTTTTAGAAGTTCTATTTTTTCTTCATTTTTTCGTACAACAGCATAAGCATCTTTTATCAAATCGGCTGGAATTTGATCGACTGCATAGTTTTGCGCAAAAGAAAATGAACTAATAAAAAAAGTTGAAAAAAGTAGAGTTTGTTTCATTCAATATCTGTTAATCAAGTTATTCTTTATTTTTTGAATCGATAAAAATAGTTACAGGACCATCATTCAATAATTCGACTTTCATATCTGCACCAAAAATTCCTCTTTGTACAGGCTTGAAATTTGATTCTAAAACGTTCAAAAATGTTTCATATTGTACGTTTGCTATGTCCGGTTTTGACGCTTTGATATATGACGGACGATTTCCTTTTTTCGTAGACGCATGCAACGTAAATTGAGACACAACCAAAATATCTCCATTTGTTTGCTGTACATCCAAATTCATCACATCATTTTCATCATTGAAAATTCGGAGTTTAATTATTTTTTTCGAAATCCATTCAAAATCTTCCTTCGTATCATCAGGTTCAAAGCCAACCAAGGTCAAAATTCCACTTTCTATTTTTCCAGTTATTTCTCCATCCACCATTACAGAAGCATGTTGCACACGCTGTAAAATCACTCGCATAAATATTGTTTTAATCGGTATTAAATTGATTGAAATTTAAGAAATTATTAACAAATAAAAAAGCGTTACAACTCATCTTTTAGATGTGTTATAACGCTTGTTGTAATTTAAGTTTAGAAAGCAATCGCTATAGGTTTAAGTTAGTTGGTTAAAATAGATTTCCTCATCTGCAATTATCACATAATCTAGCTCATAGAGCTTCGATATTTGTTTTGCATTAATTAGTTCTTGTTCTATATTTTTTAGTTTATTTTCTTTGTTTTTAGAATTATCGAATTCAGCAGTCCACAATTTATTTGGATTTAATGGTTTCCAATTTAAATCTTCTAAATGCAATAAAAATCTTTCTTTTTGTTCCTTTGTACATTCCACAAAATCTAAAGCGATTTGTACGGATAAATTGCTCATTCAATTAATTTTAACAAAAATAAAATGAGAAGTTGAATTATTTTTACGTGAAACCGTAATTTGAAAAAATAAAAAAGCCATTTCGAAAGAAATGGCTTTTAATTATTTTTCGGTATAAATATCTTCTTCTAAAAAAGTGAGATAATTTTCGTAGCGAGAAACTGCTATTTCACCATTTTCTACTGCATCTCGAACGGCACATTTTGGCTCGTTAACATGTATACAATTATCAAATTTACAATTATGTTTTAAATCTAAAATTTCAGGAAAATAACCTTGTAATTCGGTTTTGTCGATATGAACCAAACCAAATTCTTTAATTCCAGGCGTATCGATAATAAAACCTCCAAAAGGCCATTCGTACATCTGTGCAAAAGTTGTGGTATGTTGTCCTTTGCTATTAAAATCAGAAACTTCGTGCGTTTTTAGGTTCAAATCAGGGTTTAAAGTATTCAACAACGTTGATTTTCCAACGCCAGAATGTCCCGAAACCAAACTCACTTTATCTTTCATTCGATTTTTTACAAGATCTAAATTTAGACCAGTTTCAGCAGAAATATCAAGACTTTCGTAACCGATAGAATTGTAAATTGATTTATAAATTTCTAACTCAGCCATTTCATCTTCCGTGTATGAATCCATTTTGTTGAATAAAATTACAACAGGAATATGATAAGCTTCGGCAGTAATCAAAAAACGGTCAATAAAACCAAACGAAGTTTTGGGATTAGAAAGCGTTACAACCAAAAAAGCAACATCAATGTTAGAGGCAATAATATGCGTTTTTTTGGATAGATTAACAGATTTTCGTATGATGTAATTTTTGCGATCATGAATTTTTGTAATGACTGCAATATCATCTTTGTCAATCTCAAACTCAACCTCATCTCCAACAGCAATTGGATTGGTATGTTTGATATTGGCTATTCTAAATTTTCCCCTAATTCTTGCCTGATAGGTTGCACCATCTTCGGTTAAAAGATGATACCAACTACCAGTAGATTTTATGACAATTCCTTTCAATATTGTTTAAATTTTTTCTTCTTTTTTTACCATAATTTGGTTTTGTTGCGCAACAGATTCTTGGTGAATTGCTTGCAATAATTTGTCAACAAAATCTTCAGATAAACCTAAAGAAACTCCTGCTTTTACAGAATTATCTTTGATTTGTTTCCAACGATCTGGCTGAAAAACTGCCACATTATGTTCTTTTTTCAATTCTCCGATAGAGTTTGCAACTTTCATACGTTGAGCAATTGCATCTAAAATAGAGTTATCTAATTCATCAATTTGATGACGTAAATTCTGAATTCCAGTTTTGTAAATTGCATCTGGATCATCAGAAACACGAATTTCTAAATCTTTTAAGATTTCTAATAAACGAGCTGGTGTTACTTGTTGAGCTGCATCAGACCAAGCTTCATCAGGATTATTGTGTGTTTCGATCATCAATCCATTGTATTCAAAGTTGAAAGCTTGCTGTGCAACATCAAATAATCCTGTTCTGTTTCCGCAAATGTGTGATGGGTCACAAATAATTGGCACGTTTGGTAATTTGTTTTTGAAATCTAATGCAATTTGCCATTGTGGATTGTTACGGTATTTTGTCTTTTTGTACGTTGAAAAACCACGGTGAATAGCACCTAAGTTTTTGATTCCTTGACCTTCTAAACGCTCCAAAGCACCAATCCATAAATCTAAATCTGGATTTACAGGATTTTTAACCAAAACTGTTTTGTCTGTATCACGTAAAGCTTCAGCAATTTCTTGTACTGTAAAAGGGTTTACCGTAGAACGAGCACCAATCCATAAAACGTCAACATCATATTCTAACGCTAATTTTGCGTGATTTGCATTGGCGATTTCAGTTGCGATTTTCATTCCGAATTCGTCTTTTACTTTTTTCAACCAGTTTAATCCGATTGCACCAACTCCTTCGAAACAATTTGGTTTAGTACGAGGCTTCCAAATTCCCGCACGGAAAACTTGCACATAATCTTTGTCCAAATCTTCAGCGATTGTCATCATTTGTTTTTCACTTTCTGCACTACAAGGTCCAGCGATGATCATTGGTTTATCGTATTCTTTTATCCAGTTATTGTTTTCCATAACATTTACAAATTTAAGATTTAATATTTATTTTATTTGAGAGTAATTATTTATTTAATATTCGACGTATGTCGTTTGTGTTTTTTAAATATTGATGAATATCTTCGGCGTCTTTTTCTTCGATCATTTTTCTGATTTTAGAAATTTGAGTTTGATAAGCATCAATAGCATTGAGTAAATTTTCTCGATTCTGAATCAAAATTGGTGTCCACATATCTGGTGAACTTTTTGCTAAACGAACCGTAGATTCGAAACCAGATCCAGCCATGTCAAAAATTGCATCTTCATTCTTTTCTTCTTCCAAAACTGTTTGTCCTAAAGCGAAAGATGTAATGTGCGAAAGATGAGAAACGTACGCAATGTGCGCATCATGCGCTTCCGAAGTCATTGTTTTAACATTCATCCAGAGCGATTGATAAATTTTTCTTACTTTTTTTACTGCTTCTTTTTCGCTTTCTTCAATATCACACAAAATCGCAACTTTGTTTAAAAACAACTCAGGAAAAGCAGCTTTTGGTCCAGAATTTTCCGTTCCTGCGATTGGGTGTGTGGCAACAAATTGTTTTCTTTTGGGATGACTTAAAACTTTTTTACAAATTCCAGCTTTTGTTGATCCCATGTCCATTACAATCGTTTTATCATTAATTTGATCTAAAATCTCTGGTAAAACTTTTTGAATTGAATTAATTGGAACCGCAATCACTACTAAATCTGATTGAGAAAGTGCTTCATTCAAAGGAGCGATTTCATCCACAATTCCTAATTCTAAAGCTTGAATTTGATGTTCAATATTTTGATCAACACCGATTATTTTTTCGGCAACACCAACTTTTTTTAATGCTAAAGCAAAAGAACCTCCGATTAATCCTAAACCGATTACTGAAATTATTTTCATGCTTCTAATCTTCTCTTTACTTCAATCAACTTCTCGACAGGTGCGCAAAGTGAAAATCTTATAAATCCTTCACCATTGCTTCCGAAAATACTTCCTGGTGTAATAAATACTTTTTTATTGTATAAAATTTCATCAATAAATTTTTTATCATCTTTTCCTTCTGGAAGCTTCGCCCAAATAAACATTCCTGCTGCATTGGGATTATATTTTACATTTAAAATATCAGCGATTTCCCAAATGATTCTTCGTCTTTCTGCGTAAATTTTTGTTAATTCATCGTACCAAGAATCATCAACTAAAAGAGCTTTTGTCGCGGCTTTTTGTATCGCAAAATTCATTCCCGAATCCATATTTGACTTTACTTTTAGAATAGAATTAATAAAACTTTCTTTTCCAATCACCATTCCTACTCGCCAACCTGCAATGTTAAAGGTTTTGCTTAATGAATTCAGTTCGATACAAACATCTTTTGCACCTTCAATTCCTAAGATGCTTGTCGGTTCATCGTTCAAAATAAAACTATACGGATTATCATTTACGATTAAGATATTGTGACGAGTTGCAAACTCTACTAATTTTCTAAGAACGTCTTTTGGGGCTTTGGCTCCGGTTGGCATATGTGGATAATTGAGCCACATAATTTTTGGTTTTTGCTCGGCTAATTTTTCTAACTGATCAAAATCTGGAAGCCAATCATTTTCATTTTTCAAATCGTAGAATAAAGGTTCTGCTTGCACTAATTCTGTAACAGATGAATAAGTTGGATATCCAGGATTTGGAATTAAAACTTTATCACCTTCATTCAAAAATGCCATCGAAATGTGCATAATTCCTTCTTTAGAGCCCATAAGTGGCAAAATTTCTGTTGAAGGATTGGCGTCTACATCAAATTTGTTTTTGTAAAAACTTGCCATTGCTTCGCGCATTTCTGGAATTCCGCGATAACTTTGATAGCCATTGATTCCGTTTCGTGAACTTTTGATTAATTCCTCGATCACATCTGGATGAGGTTGTAAATCTGGACTTCCAATTCCTAATGAAATGATTGGAATGTCGGTTTTCATGTTCGCTATTTCTTGTAATTTTTTCGAGAAATAATATTCTTGAACACTTTGTAATCGTTGGGCTTCTGCTATCATTTTTTCCCCAGTTTATATTCGCCTAATATTTCTAAATCCGTTAACTTTCTTGCAATTTTTCCAAGCAATTCATAATATTGTTCTTTTTGCTCGAACGTAATGTCAATATGGAAAGAGTATTCCCAAGGTTTTTCAATAATCGGAACAGATTGTATTTTGTCCATATTTATTCCACATTCTGCAATTTGATTTAATACATCTACTAAAGCACCAGCTTTATGTGGAACAGAAAAACGCATCGAAACTTTATTGAAATCTTCGTAATCGTTGTGCTCGCGTTGCAATACAAAAAAGCGAGTAAAATTATCTTGAAACGTCTGAATACTTGAAGCTAAAATGTCTAATCCATATACTTCTGCCGCTTTTCTTGAGGCAATTGCAGCAACATCATTCAAATCTTGCTCAATAATATCTTTGGCTGTTAATGCAGTGTCGATATCATTTACAACGCGCCATGTTGGATGTTTTTCAAGGAACTTATCACATTGTAACAATGCCATTTGGTGCGAACGAACTTCTTTTATATCATCTAAAGTTTGTCCTTTTTTTACCATCAATTGATGTTGAATTGATAAATAAATTTCTCCAACAACTTTCAAATTATATTTCGTTAGCAATGCATAGTTTGGTAAAATTGCCCCAGCAATTGTGTTTTCAATTGCCATGATTGCTTTTTCAACTTTTCCCTTTGCAAGCGACTTTGCTAAAGTTTTGAATGTGTCGCATTCTACAATTTCGATGTCATTTCCTAAATAATTATTGGCAGCTTCGTGATGATATGAACCAATGTAACCTTGTATTGCAACTCTTTCTTTCATTTTTTTCCACAAAAAAAGTCCCACAAATTGCGGGACTTTATATTATCTTATTATGAATGTTAACAATCAATTTTGACAACGCAGTCCCTGCTCTCCTGGATAATATCCAAAAAAGTAAAAAAAGAATGCGTTAAAATAATTGAATGTTGCCATTTCGTTTTTCTAATTGTTTTACAAATCTAAAAAATAATTTTTCAGTTATCCAAATCTTTTTTGCTAATTTTATCGAAAATTTTTCATCAAATGGGAATAATCATTACAGATTTAGTAAAAAAATACGGTGAACAGATGGCTTTAGACAAAGTTTCGTTTTCTATAAATAATGGCGAAGTTGTTGGTTTACTTGGACCAAATGGAGCAGGAAAATCGACATTGATGAAAAGTATTACCAATGCAATAAATGCAGATTCTGGTGAAATTTCTGTGAATGATTTTAATGTTTCGACGCAACCAATTGAATCGAAAAAGTTGATTGGATTTTTGCAAGAAAATAATCCATTGTACATGGATATGTATGTAAGAGAGTATTTGGAATTTGTAACAAATATTCGAAATGTGCCTAAATCAAAAATTGATGAAGTCATTGAAAAAGTAGGTTTATCACCAGAAAAACATAAGAAAATTCATCAATTATCTAAAGGATATAAACAGCGTGTTGGATTGGCGCAAGCGATTATTTCTAGCCCAGAAATTTTAATTTTAGATGAGCCTACAAATGGTTTGGATCCAAATCAAATTATTGAAATTAGAGAGGTAATTAAAGAAATTGGAAAAGAAAAAACGGTGATACTTTCGACACATATTATGCAAGAAGTAGAAGCGCTTTGTTCGCGTGTAATCCTCTTGAATAAAGGAAAAATTGTAGCCGATCAAGCGATAGAAGAATTTAAAGGACAATATAAAAACTTGGAAGAAGCTTTTCATGTTTTAACACAATAAAAAAAAATCCGTCCATTGAGCGGATTTTTTTGTGAATTATTTCTTTTTCAAGATAAAAACTTCTTTGATTTTTTCTGGATCAACTTTATCGTTTTTCGTTGTTTTTTCAAGTTTTGCAATCAAGTGATTTACTTCTTCTTCAGAAGCTGGACCACCAAGATTTTCTCCATTTACGCGAGAATCTTCTAAAACTTTTCCAGTCGAATCTAAAATTACCCAAAAAGGCAAACCTTGATTTTTTCCTCCTAATTTCTCATTGATAGCATCTCCACCAGGAGTTTCTAAATTTTTCTTCTCTGCACGTTCTTGTACAGTAATAAATGTTTTGACATAATTCGCATCAAAATATGGTTTCACAGCTGGATCGTCCATATTTTTTTCCATCTTTTTACACCATCCGCACCAAGAAGCATGAAAAATTAAAAAGACATTTTTATTTTCAACCTTCGCTTGATTTTGAGCTTTTGTTAATATTTCTGTTGCTGTTTGCGCGTTTACGATTCCTGCGAAAGCAATCATAAAACTTACGATTAAGGCTTTTAATTTCATTGTAATAAGTATTTAAGTAAATGTAAATAAATAATTGTATTTTCAATAAAAAATTAACACTTATGAAACATTTTTTAGGATTTATCTTTTTGCTATTTCTTGTGAGTTGCGCATCCAATAATATAAAAACAATTAAAGGAAAATGGAAACAAGATTTTTTGGATTATAAATCGAAAGTGGTAGAAGTTCCTTTGACAAAGAGTGATGCGGTTATGGATGTTTCAAGAAATAAATCAAAATTAAAAATAGAATTTGATTTTCAAGATGGTTATGAAAAAGATGTGACAGATTCTGTTGTGTTTAAATTTCCTCAACTCAAATTCAGAAAGATAAATCTTGATAAAACGTCTAATTATTATGATTTGACTTATAATGCGACTTGCGATTGTTTTTATGGTGAAATGAAATCATATTCTGGAAATGTATTAAACATAAAATTGAACAGAGTTTCTTCTGTTAAATAAATTTAATGGAAATCATTATCTTTGCACAAAATTATTAGAACATCTTTCTAATATTCAATCATTAAAAAAAGAGACAACATATATGAAATGTGGAATTGTTGGATTGCCTAATGTTGGTAAATCTACTTTATTTAACTGTTTGTCGAATGCAAAAGCGCAATCGGCGAATTATCCTTTCTGTACAATTGAACCAAATGTAGGAACAGTTTCTGTACCAGATACTCGTCTAAATCAGTTAGAAGCAATTGTAAATCCAGAGCGCGTTGTGCCTGCGGTTGTAGAAATTGTAGATATTGCTGGTTTGGTAAAAGGAGCAAGTAAGGGAGAAGGTTTAGGAAATCAATTTTTAGGAAATATCCGCGAGTGTAATGCAATTATTCACGTTTTACGTTGTTTCGAAAACGAAAATATTACACACGTTGACGGTTCTATTAATCCATTACGCGATAAAGAAACAATCGATATTGAGTTGCAATTGAAAGATTTAGACACAGTTACAAAACGTATCGATAAATCTAAAAAAGCAGCGAAAGCGGGAAATAAAGACGAACAAAAAGTTGTAGAAGTTTTAACAGCTGTAATCTCTCATTTAGAAGAGTTGAAAAATGTTCGTGAGATGGATTTGGACGAAAAAGAGCAAGAAATTGTGGATTCGTTACAATTGATTACTTCTAAACCAGTTTTGTACTTATGTAATGTAGACGAATCTGCTGCAAAAGACGGTAACGAGTGGGTAGAAAAAGTAAAAGAAGCTGTAAAAGATGAGCATGCTGAAGTTTTGATTTTAGCAGCACAAATTGAAGCTGATATCAATGAATTAGAAACGTTTGATGAGCGTCAAATTTTCTTAGAAGAATTAGGATTAGAAGAGCCAGGCGTTAATCGTTTGATTCGTTCTGCTTATAAATTGTTAGATTTAGAAACTTATTTCACAGCAGGTGTAAAAGAAGTTCGTGCTTGGACAATCAAAAAAGGTTCTACTGGACCACAAGCGGCAGGAGTTATTCACACCGATTTCGAGAAAGGATTTATTCGTGCAGAGGTTATTAAATTTGATGATTATATCACATACGGATCAGAATCTAAATGTCGTGAAGCAGGAAAATTGAACGTAGAAGGAAAAGCATACATTGTACAAGATGGTGATATTATGCATTTCTTGTTTAATGTTTAAGATTTAAATTATATCTATATAAAAAGCTCAATCGAAAGATTGAGCTTTTATTTTATTACAAATTCTTCAAATTTTCTAAAGCCATTAAAAGTGTTTCATCCTTTTTAGCGAAACAAAATCGGATTACTTTGTTATCTGTTTTATCATGGTAAAATGCTGAAATTGGTATTGTCGCAACTTTATTTTTGATGGTTAACTGTTTTGCAAACTCATCATCAGATAAATCACTTATTTTAGCATAATTTGCACTTACAAAATAAGTTCCTTCGCAAGGCAAAACTTCAAAATTTGTTGAAGCTAAACCTTTAACAAATAAATCTCTTTTTTGTTGAAAAAAATCATTCAAATGCAAGTAATGATCAGGTTTTTCTAAATAATCTGCAATTGCATATTGTGATGGTGTATGCGTAGAAAAAGTATTGAATTGGTGACATTTTCTAAACTCTTTCATCAATTCTTTTTCGGCTAAAATATAACCGATTTTCCAACCAGTTATGTGAAATAATTTTCCGAAAGAACCTACGATGAAAATCTTGTCTTTTACTGATTTTAATTTTGCAAAACTTTGATGCGATTTTCCATCAAATGTAATGTGCTCATAAACTTCATCTGCAAGCAAATAACAATTTGAATCTTTTAGGATTTGTTCAAATTGTTTTAAATCATTTTCGGATAAAATTTTTCCAGTTGGATTATTCGGATTATTAACGATAATCAATTTCGTTTTATCATTAATTTTTTTCTTCAATTCTTCAAAATCGATAGAATATTCAGGATATTTTAGCTGAATTGGAACAATTTTTCCTCTAAATAATTCAACCGTTGGTTGATATAAATCGTAAGCAGGTTCAAAAATAATTACTTCATCATTTGGATGAATTAATGTAGAAACAACATTAAAAATCGCTTGACTTGCACCACTCGTAATGTTAATTTCATTCTGAAAATCGTAATCAGATTGATAAAGATTAGAATATTTTTCTGAAAGTAATACACGCAATTTTTCGACGCCAGTCATTGGCGCGTACTGATTGTAATTTTGTGTTGAATAATAATTTAAACGACTAATTAATTCAGAATCTGCATTAAAGTCAGGAAAACCTTGCGCTAAATTAATCGCTTGATGTTCATTTGCCAATTGACTCATTACCGAAAAAATGGTTGTCGAAACATTGGGTAGTTTAGATTTTATCATATTGGTAAATTAGGTCGTTTTTGCTCAAAATCAAAACAATGAACCTTAATATTTTTAGGAAATTTTTTCTTATTTTTGTAAAACTCGTTTAACACTCAACAACTCAAATGTCAGAATTAGATCAACAAGTAAATTATACGGAAGACAATATCAAAACCCTTGATTGGCGCGAACATATTCGCATGCGACCTGGGATGTATATTGGGAAGCTGGGAGATGGTTCGTCTCAAGATGATGGAATTTATATTTTGTTGAAGGAGATTGTAGATAACTGTATCGATGAATTTGTGATGGGTGCAGGAAAAACAATCGAAATTAATCTGCGCGAAGATGAGGTAACGGTTCGTGATTATGGACGTGGAATTCCGCTTGGAAAAATGGTTGACGCCGTTTCTAAGATGAATACAGGTGGTAAATATGATTCACAAGCTTTCAAAAAATCGGTTGGTTTAAATGGTGTTGGTACAAAAGCTGTAAATGCGTTGTCAACATCGTTTCGAGTGCAATCTATTCGAGATGGAAAAACACGTATTGCAGAGTTTGAGCAAGGGATTTTAGCAAATCAAGAAGATGAAAAAGAAACATCTTTACGAAAAGGAACTAAAATTACATTTATCCCAGATAAATCGATTTTCTTGAATTTTAAATTCAGAAAAGAATATGTAGACAAAATGTTGAAAAACTATGTTTACTTAAATCCAGGATTGAAAATTATTTTCAATGGAGAAGAATTCTTTTCGAAAGACGGATTGAAAGATTTATTGAATGATAATATCGAGGAAGAAACAATTTATGATATCATCCATTTGAAAGGAGAAGATATCGAAATTGCGATGACGCACAGCTCGAAATCATATTCGGAAACGTATTATTCTTTTGTGAATGGTCAAAATACAACGCAAGGAGGAACACATTTAACAGCTTTTAAAGAGGCTGTTGTGAAAACTGTTCGCGAATTTTATAATAAAAATTATGATCCTGCGGATATTAGAAAATCAATTATTGGAGCAATTTCGATCAAAGTAATTGAGCCAGTTTTTGAATCGCAAACAAAAACTAAACTTGGTTCGAATGAAATTGGACCAGGAATGACAACGGTTCGCACGTTTGTAAATGATTTTATCAAAACGAATCTTGACAACTTTTTACATAAAAATACAGAAGTTGCGCAAGCATTAGAACGCAAGATTAAACAATCAGAAACGGAACGAAAAGAGCTTTCTGGAATTCGAAAATTAGCGCGTGATCGCGCCAAAAAAGTTAGTTTACATAACAAGAAATTGCGCGATTGT
Organism: Empedobacter sp. R132-2; assembly: GCF_030324375.1. Taxonomy (NCBI): domain Bacteria; kingdom Pseudomonadati; phylum Bacteroidota; class Flavobacteriia; order Flavobacteriales; family Weeksellaceae; genus Empedobacter; species Empedobacter sp. R132-2. The sequence continues at coordinate 18,423 of NZ_JACAGG010000003.1, read as the reverse complement.
CGTCAACATTATAATGATCCGAAAGCTGAATTACGTTTAGATACAACTATTTTTATTACCGAGGGAGATTCGGCAAGTGGATCGATTACCAAAAGTAGAAGTGTAGAAACGCAAGCGGTTTTTAGTTTGAGAGGAAAACCGTTGAATTCATACGGTTTGACAAAGAAAATTGTTTATGAAAACGAAGAATTTAATCTTTTACAAGCGGCATTAAACATCGAAGAAGGATTAGAAGATTTACGTTACAATAATGTTGTAATTGCAACTGATGCTGACGTCGATGGAATGCACATTCGTTTGTTGATTATTACATTTTTCTTACAATTTTTCCCAGAATTGATCAAAGAGGGACATTTGTATATTTTGCAAACACCACTTTTTCGTGTGAGAAACAAGAAGGAAACACGTTATTGTTATTCTGAACCAGAACGTATAAAAGCGTTGGAAGAAGTTAAAAATCCAGAGATTACACGATTCAAAGGATTAGGTGAAATTTCGCCAGATGAGTTCAAACATTTTATCGGAAAAGATATTCGTTTAGAACCAGTAATGATTGGAAAAGATCAAACCATCGAAAGTCTTTTAGAATTTTACATGGGAAAAAATACACCAACAAGACAAGAATTTATTATTAACAATTTGGCTGTAGAAGCTATTAAAAATTAGAATATTTTATAAAAAACTTACTTTCTATCTAACCTAAACACCTATTTTATAAATATGAAGAAGAATAATAAAAATGTGATACAGCTCTTTAAAATGCTAAATTTCACCATCGTTATTTTAATCATTCTAAACCTTATTATGTATGCTGGTATTTTACCTTACAAGTATCACATAATACCACCTTATGTTGTTGCAATTTTTATAGCGTTGTTTATTTATGTAAGCTATAAAAGTGGAAATCAATTTTTTGCGATAGACACAAAAGGTGAAACCATAACTTTTGAAACGAAGAATGTTGGATTTTTATCCTTCTTAGATTCAAAAACGAACAAAATCGATTTACCGAAGTATAAATTGATCAAATACGATTTTCAGAAAGGAATTCTTTCAAAAAACGTTGTCTTTTATATTAACAGTAAAAAGAATCCTACCAATTTAACAAAAGTCAAATTTCGTTTAGCATTCATTTCTAACCGAAATATTAATATTATTTTGACTGAATTAGACAAAATTGTGGAGTCTAATTGTATGGTCAAAAACAATGTAGAAGTAGCTATTTAACATGATGCAAGACAATCAAGAGAGCATCAAGAAGGTTTCTGGTATGTACCAAGAATGGTTTCTTGACTATGCCTCTTATGTAATTTTAGAACGAGCAATTCCATCTATTTATGATGGGTTGAAACCAGTTCAGCGTAGAATTTTACATTCAATGCGCGAGTTGGAAGACGGACGATATAACAAAGTTGCGAACATTGTAGGAAATACGATGAAATATCACCCGCATGGTGATATGGCGATTTCTGATGCAATGGTTCAAATTGGTCAAAAAGAATTGTTGATCGATATGCAAGGAAACTGGGGAAATATTTACACTGGTGACCGAGCAGCTGCGTCGCGTTATATCGAAGCTCGATTAACTAAATTTGCGTTAGAAGTTGTCTATAATCCAAAAACTACAAAATGGCAACCATCTTATGATGGTCGAAATAAAGAACCAATTGATCTTCCAATCAAATTTCCTTTGCTTTTGGCACAAGGAGTAGAAGGAATTGCAGTTGGTTTGTCAACAAAGATTTTGCCACACAATTTCAATGAGTTAATTGATGCGTCAATTTTACATCTGAAAGGAAAGAAATTTCAAATTTTCCCAGATTTTTTAACTTCTGGATTGGTTGATGTTTCCGATTATAATGATGGATTGCGTGGTGGTAAAGTGCGTATTCGTGCAAAGATTTTGCAAGAAGATAAAACAACGTTAAAAATTACGGAAATTCCTTACGGCACAACGACAGGATCTTTGATTGATTCAGTTTTAAAAGCCAATGATAAAGGTAAAATCAAGATCAAAAAGATTGAAGATAATACAGCGGCTGAAGTTGAGATTTTAATTCATCTTGTTCCAGGAAGTAGTCCAGACAAAACAATTGATGCATTGTATGCATTCACGGATTGCGAGATTTCTATTTCGCCAAATGCGTGTGTGATTAATGAACAAACACCAGAATTTTTAACAGTTTCTGAAATTTTAATTCACAATACAAACAATACAGTTGAATTGTTGAAAAAAGAGTTAGAAATTGAGTTAGATGAACTGCAAGAACAATGGCATTTTTCTTCGTTGGAACGAATTTTTATCGAGAATAGAATTTATCACGATATCGAAGAAGAAGAAACATGGGAAGGTGTAATTTCTGCGATTGATAAAGGGCTGAAGCCACATATTGCGCATTTAATTCGTCCAGTTACGGAAGAAGATATTACGCGTTTAACAGAAATTCGAATCAAACGTATTTCAAAATTTGATTTAGATAAAGCACAACAATTTATTGAATCATTAGAAGATAAAATCGAGAATGTAAAACATCATTTAGCAAATTTGATTGATTATGCGATCGATTATTTCAAAAACCTAAAGACAAAATACGGAAAAGGAAAAGAACGTAAAACAGAAATTAGAACATTTGATACGATTGATGCGACAAAAGTTGCCGTTGCAAATACACGTTTTTATGTGGATAGAAACGAAGGTTTTATCGGAACTTCATTGAAAAAAGACGAGTATTTATTCGAGTGTTCTGATATTGATGATATTGTGGTTTTCAAACATGATGGTTCGATGATTGTGACAAAAGTTGATGCAAAAACTTTTGTTGGAAAAGGAATTATTCATGTTGGAATTTGGCATAAAAATGATAAACGTACCATTTATAACTTGATTTATCGCGATGGTAAAAATGGTCCGGCTTATCAAAAACGTTTTGCTGTAACGGGAATTACTCGCGATAAAGAATATGATTTAACGGCTGGTAATAAAGGTTCGGAAGTGTTGTATTTTTCAGCAAATCCAAATGGAGAAGCCGAAGTTGTATCAATTATTTTAAAAACTCATCAACGAATCAAAAAATTAAAATTTGATATTAATTTTGCTGATTTAGCGATTAAAGGTCGTGCATCAAAAGGAAATTTAGTAACAAAATATCCAATCAAAAAAGTAGAATTGAAAGAGGAAGGAGTTTCGACTTTAGCACCTCGTCAAATTTGGTTTGATACGGATACAAAACGCCTAAATGCAGATGGATTGGGGATTTTATTAGGTTCTTTTAAGGGTGATGATAAAATTTTAACGATTAATAAAAAAGGTGAAGCAAAATTGGTTTCGTTTGATTTGAGTAATCGTTTTGACGAAGATTTAGAAATTATCGAGAAATGGAAACCTTCAAAACCGATTTCTTGCGTGTATTATGATGCAGAAAAAGATCGTTATTTTGTGAAACGTTTCCTTTTAGAAGATACATTTTCTCCACAAACTTTTTATACGTTAGAAGATGGTAAATCATCAATAAAAGTTGTTTCGACAGATTATTTACCAGTTATTGAGTTGATTTTCCCGAAAGTAAAAGGTTTAGAAAAAGAACCAGAAGTGATAAATTTAGAAGAATTTATTACAGTTAAAGGAATTAAAGCGCAAGGAAATCAATTGACGACATATAAATTAAAACAGATTAATGTGTTAGAACCGCTTCCATTCGAAGAACCAGAAGAAGAGGAGGAGTCAGAAGAAGAGCCGCAGCCGACGCTATTTGATGCGATTGAGGAGGATAATAATGAAGAAGAAAATATAGAAGAATAATGGGAGACATCTCTATTGTGGCATTAGTCGTTATTGGATTGAATGTTTTGGTAAGTTGGAAAGGTTTTAACGATTTAGCTTTTTTTGAAAAATATAAATTCCAAGTAGGGTCGATATTATATAATAAGGAATACTATAGAATTTTAAGTTCAGGATTTTTACATGTTGATTTTACTCATTTGTTATTCAATATGTTAACTCTTTACTTTTTTGCGAATCCTGTTATCGGTTTTTTTGCAAGTCCAGAAGGATTTTTATTAGGAGACTTTTCGAATGCTAAACTAAATGTAGGTTACGGAATGTTTCTTTTAGTTTTTTTTGCAGCGGTTATTGGCGGAAATCTTTTGTCTTTGTTGATTCACAAGAAAGAAACTTTTTATTCGGCAGTAGGAGCTTCTGGAGGAGTCACAGGGATTTTATTCGCTGCAATTGCAGCTTTTCCTGAAATGGAATTAAGATTATTTTTTGCTTTACCAATTCCAGCCTGGATTTTCGGAATTTTATATTTAGGATATTCAGTTTATGGAATGAAAACTAATTTAGGGAACATCGGGCATTCAGCGCATTTAGGTGGAGCAATTGTGGGATTATTATCTGCAATATTATTTTATCCAACAATTTTACAAATCAATACATATTATATTTTAGGAATGATTGTTCCATTAATTGTATTGCTTGTGATGATTTTGAGAGAACATCGAAAATAAAAAAATAAGACAAAAAAAAAGCATCAAAATTACTTGATGCTTTTTTTATGATAATGTTATAATATTCTTTTTACGTATAAGAATTTTGGTCCCCAATATCTATCATTTAAAGAAGATACCATAACACCTTGAGAAGTAGATGAATGAATAAATTCTAAAACTCCATCTTTATTTCTTCCATGAACAATTCCTACATGCGAAACTCTACCACGACCTCTTGTTGCAAAGAAAACTAAATCTCCTTCCTTTGCTTCGTCTGTACTAACTGTAAAACCTTCTCTTGCCTGATCTGCAGATACACGAGGTAAATTTTTATTGAAAGTTTCGAAAACGTTTCTAACAAAGGCAGAACAATCAATACCACTTCTTGTTGTGCCTCCGTATCGGTAAGGTGTACCAATATACGTTTCTGCTTCTTTTAATAAAAACCCTGCAAACAATTCATTCGTTTCTTCTAAAACGCTGTTTAACACAACCATAGATTTCGCTTCATCGTTAATTTCTATTGGTGTAACATCTAAATTGGCATGTTTATTGATTATTTTAGCTTGAGCTTCAATAGCTCTTGGTTTCGGTACGAAACTTCTCGAAGAATATTCTGTAGCTTCACTAACTGGGGTTAAAGATGAACATGATGTAATAAACATCGTGCAAACCACTGCAGCTACACCTAATATCGATGCTTTCATATATTGAGTATTCGTTTGTATAAATTTTAATAGCACCGCTAAAGTAATTGTTAAAATTATAACTCATTATATATAAGAGTTGTTTTGACAAAATATTAACTTCCTTAACATTTTTTAACAAAAACATATTCAAAAAAACTTTTAAATATATTTGGAAGTCCAAAAAATTGTTCTACATTTGCACTCGCTTTTCACAACAAGTGGTTAAGCCGTCATGCGGCCCATTCGTCTAGTGGTTAGGACATCAGGTTTTCATCCTGGAAACAGGAGTTCGATTCTCCTATGGGCTACATAAAAGTGTTTTAGAAAATTATTAAATTAATTTGGCGAGATAAAATATTTGTTTATATCTTTGCCGAACTAAAATAGAAAGAGATTTAAGTTATGGCAAATCATAAGTCAGCATTAAAAAGAATTAGACAGTCAGCGGTAAGACGCGATCGTAATAAATATTATCACAAATCAGCTCGTACAGCTATTAAAGCTTTAAGATCTGAGTCTGATAAAAATGAAGCAGAAACAGTTTTTCCGAAAGTTTCTTCAATGATTGATAAGTTAGCAAAAAGAAACATTATTCACAAGAATAAAGCTTCAAACTTAAAATCAAAGTTAGCGAAACATATTGCGGGATTAGCTTAATAAAATAAAAGTGGTCCCTTCGTCTATCGGTTAGGACACTAGATTTTCATTCTAGAAAGAGGGGTTCGATTCCCCTAGGGACTACAAATTAATAGATGGATTGCATTATTGCAATCTTTTTTTTCCTTGTTCATAGTTGTTGATTTTTTAAACAACCAGTAGAATACTGTGTAAAGGAAATTGTTTTTTGTGTTTTGTTTGTAAAGGTTAATCATAATGTTTAGATGATTAATCGGGAATGAAAATGTCGCTGTATAATTCAACTTGGTTCAAATTATTAGAATTATACATCGACTTTTCTACAACTCCCAACACAAAATGACGTTCATTCAAAATAAATAATATTCGAATTAATTAATTCATATTAAGTGGTCCCTTCGTCTATCGGTTAGGACACTAGATTTTCATTCTAGAAAGAGGGGTTCGATTCCCCTAGGGACTACAATTTGACTTGATTAAAAAAAATAGTATAAATTTTTCGAAAATTGTTTGGTAATAAAAAATAAACGTTTATTTTTGCACCACAATAATACGAAAGGAGGTCCCTTCGTCTATCGGTTAGGACACTAGATTTTCATTCTAGAAAGAGGGGTTCGATTCCCCTAGGGACTACTAAAAAGCATTCAGATTTGGATGCTTTTTTTATTTTGAAATAGTTTAGTTTATATTGATTTATTGCGATCAATAAAAAAGCGTTTGAGGAAATAAACTTCAAACGCTTTTTGCTTTTATAAAAGATCCTTTTATAGCTTTGGAATAGCTTCTATCAATTCTTTGGTATAGTTTGTTGTCGGATGCGCATAAACCTTGTCTGCATCGTTCAATTCTTTCATTTCTCCGTGTTGCATCACCAATAATTGATCGCTCATATATTTTACAACCGCCAAATCGTGCGAGATAAATATATAGGTAAATCCAAATTCTGTTTTCAAATCATTTAATAAATTCAAAACTTGTGCCTGAACAGAAACATCCAACGCAGAAACAGATTCATCACAAATGATAAATTTAGGATTTAAAGCCAAAGCACGAGCAATCCCGATACGTTGACGTTGCCCACCAGAGAATTCGTGCGGATATTTGTTCAAATCTTGATCTGATAAACCCACTTTTTGTAAAAGAGATGAAGCCGTTTTTAATCGCTCAGCTTTATTCAGACCAATTTTATGCACTTGCATTGGTTCTGTAATAATTTGCGCAATGGTTTGGCGAGGATTTAAACTTGAATATGGATCTTGGAAAATAATCTGAATTTCTCTTCTTAATTTACGAATTTGCTCTTTTTTTAGTTTCGTAATATCTATACCATTATAATAAATTTCGCCGGCAGTTGGTTTTTCTAATAACAAAACCGTTCTACTCAAGGTTGTTTTTCCAGAACCCGATTCGCCAACCAAGCCCATTGTTTCACCTGGATATACTTTGAATGAAATATCATCGACAGCTTTTACATTCGGGATTGTAGCGTTTCCAAATAGAGTCGAAGGATAGAAATATTTCTTCAAGTTCTTAACCTCTAAAATTGGAGGATTTACATAAATTTTTTCGTGAAAAGCTTCTCGTTCTTCTTCTGTATAGATTTCAGTTTTGAAATTTGGATTTTCTAAGAAATCTTTCACCGTAGGTAAACGTTTTGCGCGTTCATCCAATCGAGGTCGACAAGCAATTAAACCTTTTGTATAATTTTCTTTCGGATGATTAAAAATAGTTTCCACATTTCCTTGTTCTACAACATCACCACGAAACATCACCAAAACTTCTTCGCAAACATTTGCAATTACGCCCAAATCGTGAGAAATAAACAACATGCTCATGTTATTTTTTTCTTGTAATTCTTTCAATAAATCTAACGTTGCTTTTTGTACCGTAACGTCCAAAGCTGTTGTTGGTTCGTCAGCAATCAATAATTTGGGTTCACAAGAAATCGCCATTGCTATCATTACACGTTGCTTTTGTCCACCAGATAATTCGTGCGGATAGGCTTTATAAATACGTTCGGGATTTGGTAATTTAACTTGTTCAAAAAGATGAAGAACTTTCTTTTTAGCTTCTTCTTTCGATAAATTTTGATGCAAACGAATCGCTTCTTCCACTTGTTCTCCGCAACGTAAACTTGGATTTAGAGAAGTCATCGGTTCTTGAAAAATCATTCCGATTTCATTTCCTCTTATTTCTTCCAGTTCTTTAGGCGAAAGTTTAAGCAAATCTATCATTTTATCATCTTGACGAAAAAGAATTTCACTTTCGGGATGAATTGTTGCATTAGGAGACAATAAACCCATAATAGCTAATGAAGTTAACGACTTTCCAGAGCCAGATTCTCCAACAATTCCTAATGTATCGCCTTGTTCTACCTTGAAATTGATGTTATTCAGAACTTGTTTATCTCCAAAAGAAATCGATAAATTTTTGACTTCGATAATATAATGTAAATCTTGCTTTTGCATGGCAAATTGTTGCTTGGTAAATGAAGTGGAAATTTAGTGATTTTTTAGTCATTTTCTCGAATCAATAATTTCTAAGATTTTGTATTTATAAATTTTGTAATTTTGCTACGAATCAAAACGTTGTGATTTTTAATTTTTTTTATTAATTTAGATGTATTGATTTACTGACTTATAAAAACTTATAACAAGTCAGTTTCTTAAATTCGAAGAATGGATACATACTCCCAGATTTCGACATTGTTTTTAGTCGCTAATCACAATGTCGCCGATGAAATTTCTGTAGCAAAACTTTTGCTTACAATTTTCCTTGTTTTATTAAATGGTTTTTTCGTTGCAGCCGAGTTTGCAATTGTAAAAGTACGTTCGTCACAAATTGAAGTTAATCAAGATATTAATGAAAGAACTTCAAACGCTGCAAAACGAATCGTTAATCATTTAGATTCTTATCTTGCAGCAACACAATTAGGTATTACATTAGCTTCGCTTGGTCTTGGTTGGGTTGGAGAAAGCTCTTTAACGCCTGTAATCGTAAAACTTTTTGAAGTAGTTGGTTTAACTTCTCCTTCTTGGACAGCGATTGCGCATAATGTTGCGTTTCCAGCAGCTTTCGTTATCATTACTATTTTGCACATTGTTTTTGGTGAATTAGCACCAAAATCTATCGCAATTCAGTATCCAACAAAAACTACATTTACAGTAGCTTGGCCACTTCGTGCATTTTATTTTGTTTTCAAACCGCTTATTGTGTTAATGAATGGTTTGGCAAATGTAATTCTTCGTGCGATTGGAATTCATCCTATTCATGGAGGTGAAATTCATACAGAAGAAGAGTTGAAAATGATTATTACAGAAAGTTCTGAAGGTGGAGCTATTGAGGAATCTGAGCGTAATTTAATTCAAAATGTGTTTGAGTTTGATGATCGCCGTGTGATGAATATTCAAACTTTACGAAAAAATGTTTCTGCAATTAATATTAATACTTCTGTAAAAGATGCATTAGATTATGCGATTAACGAAGGTTATTCGCGTTATCCAGTTTACGAAGAAGAATTTGATAATATAAAAGGTGTCATATACGCAAAAGATTTAATCAAGCAATTGTTAGAAAATCCAAATCAAACTGAAATTGAAGGATTGTTGCGTGAGCCAATTTTTATTTCAGAAAATGCGTTGATTAAAAATGTAATGAAACAATTTCAGAAAAAACATATGCAAATTGCAATTGTAACAAATGAAGTTGGTGAAGTTGCAGGGATTGTTTCGATGGAAGATATTTTGGAGGAATTGGTTGGAGAAATTCAAGACGAATATGATAACGAAGATCCAATTGTTTCTCGTATTTCTGAAGGGGTTTATAATATAAATGCACATAATGCGATAAGCGATATTAATCGTTTAGTACCGTTTAGATTCGAAGAAAGTGAACATTATGATACTTTGGCTGGATTGATTTCTGAATGTTATCCTGATAAGGAATTAACGGAAGGAGATTTGATTGATTTGGAAGAATATACAGGAACAATTATCAAAATGTACCGAAACTCTGTTGAACAAGTACAATTGAAAGTGAAAGATGAATTGATTGAAAACTTTCGCGACGAACCAGATTCAGCAGAAGATGATGAAAATTAATCATTAAAAAATATAGAACAAAAATCCGCTCATTAGCGGATTTTTTTGTTTTTATAAATCTTCTTTTCGTTGTAAAGGTTGATCGTAGCGCATCTTCCTGAAAACATTAATCAAGGTTACAACATCTTTTTCGCAATAATCTTTGATGCGTTCGACATTGTTTTCATCGTAATATACACGTGCAACTTGCGAACCATCAATATCATCTTTTGGTGTTGGTATTTCGAAAACATTTGCCAATAAATCTAACGATGTAAAGTTCTTATAATCGCCAAATTTCCATAATTCCATTGTGTCTAAATGCTGAACTTCCCACGGTTTTTTACCAAATAATTGCAAAATAGCTGGAATTTCAATTTGATTAATCATCATTCGGCGAGCGATGTACGGAAAATCGAATTCTTTTCCGTTGTGTGCACATAAAATATGATCAGGCTTGAAAAAATTTTCAATCAACATTGAATTAAAATCTTCTAACAATTTCTTTTCGTCGTGACCATAAAAACTTTTGATATGAATAAAAGAATCTTTAACTACAATTCCGACTGAAATGCATACAATTTTTCCAAATTCAGCCATAATTCCAGCACGTTCGTGGTAAAATTCTTCAGGAGAAATTTCATTATTATTGCGTTGATAAGCTGTTTTCTTTTCCCAAAGAGCTTGTGTTCTTTCAGACAAAAGATTCCAATCATCGGTTTGTGGAACCGTTTCGATATCTAAAAATAATATTTTACTGTAAGGAATTCGTTGGATCATTTTCTTTCACTTTTTGATTAATTCTCATTGCTTCGTCTACCAATCGGTAAACATCGCCATCTGCAATTGGATGATTGTTTGGTTGATCATTATGCGTTTTTCCAGTTCGAACAATAACTAATTTTTCTGAAGGAATTACAATGATACGTTGTCCCAAATGTCCTAACATTGCATAAAAAGGCGTTTTGTAATTGTAATCCATCCAAACTGAATAACCATAAATTTGTGACTCATTTGGTCCGAATGCTTTTTTGTTTGGTAAAACCATTTTCTGAACAAATACTGAATCTAAAATTTGTTTTCCGTACCAATTTCCATCATTCAATAATAATTGTCCAAGTTTGGCAAAATCTCGCGCTGTTGCATTGAAGCAACAATAGGTTTTCTCCATTCCTTTCGGATTATCTTTCGACCATTGTGCATCTAATTCCATACCCATTGGTTGCCAAAATTCTTCTTGAAAATATTGTGATAACGATTTATTTTTTAACGCGCGTTCAATCACAATTCCTAATAATTGCGTGTCACTCGATTGATATTTGAAATGTCCACCAGGTTGAGAAACAAATTTTCGAGCTAACATTTGTTTAACTATATCATCGCCATAATATGCTTTTGCAGTAGGATTTAGAGGAAAATAATAATCTTCGTCCCAATCATAACCAGAAGTCATCGCAGATAAATCACCAACGGTGCATTCAGCTCCAAATTTATCGTTTTTAAATTCGGGAATAAAATCTGTTATTTTTTGATCTAAACCTTTGATATAACCTTGTTCAATCGCTTTTCCTAACATCATTGTCGTGAAAGTTTTCGCCATCGAAAAAGAATTGGTAATATCATTTTGCGCATATCCATTGAAATAATATTCGCTCAAAATTTGATTATCTTTTATAATAACTAACCCAGCAGTTCCGAAATCGTTCATCTCCTTTTCGAAATTAGCTGACAACGGAAATTGATTATAATCTAAATGTTGATGCCAAACTCGCGGTGCATCTGCCAAAATTACATTGTTATCAAAATCTTTGTAATCGTTGATATTTGCAGTGCTTTCACCTTTCATATAGGTTAATTTTACGCCACGAAAAATGTAGTCATTCCCTGTTGCATAAAGAATTAGGATTAATACACAAATGATTACGATGAACCATTTTATTATTTTCCAAAGTATTTTCATTTCAAAAATTTAGAATCTTTTACTAAAATAAGCTTTTACTATTAAATAATGTTAAAATTCTATCATTTCGGAATCATATTTGTTGAGTTATTGTGTATCTTTATACAAGAAAATTAAATCTAAAAAATAAATATTATGGCTTTTGAATTAGCAAAATTACCTTATGCATTTGATGCATTAGAACCTCATATTGACGCAAAAACAATGGAAATTCACCATGATAAACACCATGCTGCGTACACAAATAATTTGAATGCTGCTATTGAAGGAACTGATTTAGCAAACGCTACAATCGAAGAAATTTTAGCAAAAGGAACTGACAAACCTGCTGTTCGTAACAATGGTGGAGGTTTCTATAATCACAATTTATTCTGGGAAATTTTAACTCCAGGTGGTGCTAATCAACCAACTGCAGAAGTTGCTGATGCAATTAACGCTGCTTTTGGATCTTTTGAAGCTTTCAAAGATGAGTTTTCTAAAGCTGCTGCAACACGCTTTGGTTCTGGATGGGCTTGGTTAATCGTAAAAGATGGAAAATTAGTTGTTACATCAACTCCAAATCAAGATTCTACTTTGATGCCGGTTGCTGATGTACAAGGATTTCCAGTTTTAGGATTAGATGTTTGGGAACATGCTTATTACTTAAACTACCAAAACCGTCGTCCTGATTATATTGAGGCTTTCTTCTCTGTAATTAACTGGGATAAAGTTGCGGAAAGATATGCATCTGCAAAATAATAAGGTTTAAAAAAATTAAACAATACAAGACTTGTGTAGAAATACGCAAGTCTTTTTTTATCTTTGAACTATGGGAATAATTATTTTAGAAAATATAAAAATATATTCGAATCACGGATGTTTAGATGAAGAAGCACGTATTGGTTCTGATTATTTGGTTGATTTGGAAGCGCATGCAGACTTTACGAAAGCAACAGAATCGGATGAATTGATAGATGCTTTGGATTATGTTTCGTTAAATAAAATTGTGAAGGAAGAAGTAGGTATTCGTTCAAAACTTTTGGAACATGTTTGTAAAAGAGTCTTAGATCGTATAGGTCAAGAACTTACGAATGTCACGTATGCAAAAGTAAAATTATCTAAGCTGAATCCTCCTATTGGTGGGCATGTAGAAAAAGTGAGTGTTATTTTAGAAAAATCGTATTAAACTTTTTTTTTCTGAAATTATTGCTATATTTGCAATCCAAAACAACGGGAATGGTTCCTTGACCGAGAGGCTAGGTAGCGGTCTGCAAAACCGTCCACAGCGGTTCGAATCCGCTAGGAACCTCAAAAAGCACTAATCAATTTGATTAGTGCTTTTTTTATTTTCGTCCATTTATTTTTCCACAAAAAAACCTCACAATAGGTATCGAAAAGCTTTTAAATCTATCAACTATTAACTGCTTTTGATAGTTATTATCTTATGCAATATTGTGAAAACAACAATATTATATATAAGGATGATTTTAGTTGTTTTGAAGTCTGTTTGATTTTTATATTAAGTCATTTTGTAAGAAGCATAAAAATTTATTTTTTACAATTTTTTTCATCTTCTGAAAATCAGGTTGTGAGTTTTAGTACAATTATTATGTTAAAAATAGTTAAAACGTCATGTTTAAAATTTTACTTAATTATTCCATTAAATAATAAACAAAATCATTCATTATTTATGTTAAGTAAATTCTAATTAAAATTGAATGAAAGTTAAAATAATCTCGAAGTTAAAGATGTCAAATATCATTGTAGCATCAATTTATATTAAACATGAGAAAAAAATTAACTTCATTAAGCTTATTCGCTTTTCTTGGTTTTGCTGCATTTTCGTATGGGCAAACGAAAGGAATTATAAATGATGGCAATGGTTTTCCAGAAGCAGATGTGCAAATTAGAATCAAAGGTTCAGACAAAGTAGCTTACACAGATGAAAATGGAGAATTTGATATTGATGCTAAAATTGGTGATATTTTAATCATTAATGGAAAAGATTATGTTGTTTCGAGCAATCATTTAGGTGTTATTAAATTACAGTCTAATACTACTGTAGATCTTGCAGAAACGGTTGTAACCGCTTTTGGTGTACAGAAAAAGGAAACTGTAGTTGGTTCTGTGGGAACTATAAAAGCTGAAGATATAGAAAACAGACCTTTATCTAATGTGGCAAAAGCTTTAGATGGTGCTGTAGCTGGCGTACAAGTTTCAACTGGTTCTGGTCAGCCTGGTTCTGGATTGGAAGTGCAAGTTCGAGGAGTAGGTTCTTATAACTTATCTAGTTCGCCATTGTATGTTGTAGACGGGGTTATCTACACAGGAAGTTTACAAGATTTGAATCCAAATGATATCGAATCATTGACCGTTTTAAAAGATGCTGCTTCAACTTCTTTATATGGAGCATCAGCTGCAAATGGAGTTGTTATGGTGACAACAAAAAAAGGTAAAAAAGGTAAAGGATCTTTTAGATTATCTTCAAATACAGGAGTTGTAACGAGAGCTATACCAGAATATTCGAGAGTTGGAGCAGGAGATTATTATGTTGCTACTTGGGAATCTATGCGAAATGGCTATTTAGCTTCAAATTCTTCTGCAACATTAGCACAAGCGAATGCTTATGCTTCAACGAATTTAATTACAAATAATCTTAAAAATAATATTTACGGAGTTGCCGATAATCAAGTTGTTGTAGATGGAGTTTTAACTTCATCTGATGCTTTATACAATGATTTTGATTGGCAAGATTATATCTCTCGTGTAGGGTCTTTTCAAAAGTATGATATAGATTATTCGGGTGGTGATGAGAAGACAACATATTTTGCAGGTTTTGGTTATAATAAAGAATCTGGTTATGTGATAAAATCTGATTTCGAACGTTATAATGCACGTGTAAATGTAGATTCTCAAGTTACAGATTGGTTAAAATTAGGAACTAATTTATCAGGAAGTTTAATTAAATCGAATCAAGCTGATTCTAGTGGAGGTTCTTCTTATATCAATCCATTTTATTTTACACGAGCAATGGGGCCAATTTATTCGCCTTATTTGTATGATGCAAATGGACAACGTGTTTATGATACAGAAGGAAATCCTGTTTATGATGGAAACGAATCTCGTGGTAGAGGTTCTAGTGCAAGTTCTGGACGAAATGTGTTGCAAGAAACTTTGTTGAATAATCAATATCAAGATTCTAATTCTATTAATTCAAGATTTAATGCAGAGATTAAACTTGCAAAAGGTTTAACATTTACTTCAAACTTATCATATGATGTAAGAAATTACAAATACAAAGAATATGGTAATAAAGAAATTGGAGATGCGTCTGGTACTGCTGCTTTAGAAATTACGGAATATAAGTATACAGGTACAACATTCAATCAAATCTTAAATTATAGAAAATCATTCGGTTTACACAACTTCGATGCAATCTTAGGTCACGAAAGTTTTGAGAGAAAAACTGATTATTCTAATATTCGTAAAACTGGAGAAACTGTTTCTGGTATTTATGAACTAGTCAATTTCTTGAATACAACAAGTGCAACGGGGTACAATTACATCATTAGAAAAGAAGGATATTTTGCACGCGTTAACTATGATTATGCAAGCAAATATTTGTTGTCTGCTTCTGCTCGTTTAGATAAGTCATCTCGTTTTTCGGATGAAAATAATCAAGGTATTTTCTGGTCTGTAGGTGGTGGATGGAATATCCACAAAGAAGATTTCTTAAAAGATTCATCAGTTATTAATGAATTAAAATTACGTGCTTCTTATGGACAAGTTGGGAATGATGGCGGAATTGGCGAAGAACCAGGTTATGAGGTCGATTTAGATTTATATTCTTTGGGATATAACAATGGGACAGAATCGGGAGTCTTACTTGGTCAAGTTGGTAATTCTAACTTAACATGGGAATCTAAAAATTCGTTTGATGTAGGATTAGATTTTGCATTGTTCAGAAATAGAATTTCAGGATCATTAGAATATTATTTACAAGATGTAAAAGATATGATTTTCGCTGTTCCTGTGCCAAATTCTGCTGGAGTTCCAGGAAATTCTATTTATCAAAATATTGGTAAAATGAGAAATCAAGGAATCGAGCTTTCATTAAACTTTGGGATTGTTAGAAATGATAAATTCTCATGGGATTTAGGTCTGATTGCTGCTCATAACGAAAACGAAATGTTGAAAATGGCTAATGGAAAAGATGATGCAATTATCAATGGAACAAAACGTATTGCAGAAGGTCATTCTTTGTATGATTTCTGGTTGCGTCAATGGTATGGTGTAGACTCTTCGGATGGAGCAGCTTTGTATGTTCAAGATCCAACAAAAGCAGACGATTCTAATACACGTACAGTTAACGGAACTAAAGTAACTACTAATTATGCGAATGCATTGTATGATTATTCAGGATCATCATTACCAGATGTTTATGGTAGTATTACAAATAATTTCAGAGTTGGAAATTTTGATGCTTCAATTATGTTGAATTATCAATTAGGAGGAAAAACATATGATAGTAATTATGCGTTATTAATGAGTTCTTATCCACAAGGACAAGCAATTAGTACAGATATGTTATCAGCTTGGAAAAGTCCAGGAGATGTTACAAATGTGCCAATTATGAGTACTGCGAATACAACAAATGCTTCTGCTGCTTCGTCAAGATGGTTGGTTAGTTCAGATTATTTAACAATCAAAACAGTACAATTAGGTTACAATTTCGATAAACGAGCAATTGAAGGAATTGGTTTAAGCAATTTGAAAGTTTATGTTTCTGGTGAGAATTTATATTCTTGGACCGCAAGACAAGGTTTAGAACCAGCGCAGTCATTCAACGGTACAACAACTTATCGTTACACTCCGTCTCGAACAGTAAGTTTAGGACTAAATGTTTCTTTCTAAAAAAATGAATTTACAATGAAAAAGATAAAATTATTACTAGTAGTTATTGGATTATCATCATTTTCGTTATCATCATGTAATGATGATTATTTAGATGTTGTTCCGACATCCTCAGTAAGTGATCAAACAATTTATTCTACAGCAGATAACTTAATGGCTGCAATAAATGGAATGCATAGAAATATGTATGTTAGACAAAATGAATCTCAAGGTAATAATGGTTATACAGCACAACTGATTATTACAGATGTAATGGGAGAAGATGTTGTATTTCCTTCTACTGGAAATGGCTGGTTTGTAAGTGAATTAAGATGGATTTCTCAAAGCAACAATTCTTCTACAACTTCATCTTATCCTTGGACATTTTGGTACGAAATGATCAAAAATGCTAATAACATTATTACATACGGAGATGATGCATCGGGAGATCAGGATATAAAAGATCAAGCTATTGGAGAAGCCTATGCTTACCGTGCATTTGGATATTTTCAATTAGTTCAGTTGTATGGTAAAAGATATGTAGCAGGTGCCGCAAATTCTGATTTAGGAGTTGTTTTAAGAGATGATCCAAAAGATGTTGATCCAAAAACGCGTGCAACTGTACAAGAAGTTTATACTGAAATTTGGAATGATTTAGCCAAAGCAGAAACTTATTTAACAGGAAAAAAAGCGTCTAATGCTTCACATTTTTCGATCGAAAATGTAAAAGGTATTATGGCAAGAGTTGCTTTGGTTCAGCAAGATTATGCAAAAGCTGCTGAATATGCTAACGAGGTAAAATCACAATTTTCGTTAATGTCACAAACGCAATACAAAGCTGGGTTTAATGATTATTCAAATCCAGAATGGATGTGGGGCGTAACAATTCAAGAAGATCAATCCGACTATTTCGGAAATTTCCATGCTTATATGTCTCGAAATTACAATTCATCTCAAATTCGTACTGCTCCAAAAGTGATGAATACCAATTTGTACAATGCTTTTCCAACAACAGATGTTCGTACGCAAGTTGTGGATCCGACAGGAAAGCATACAAGTTTAGATTTACCGTCTAACTATTCACTATTTGCATATACATCTCAAAAATTTTTAGCACAAAGTACATCAAGTTCTTTAGGAGATGTACCGTTTATGCGTGTGGCAGAAATGTATTTGATAGAAGCAGAAGCGTTATATAAATTAGGAAAAGAAACAGAATCTAAAGCAGTATTAACAACTTTAGAAAAAGCAAGGGATACATCTTTCACAGGATTTACAACTTCTGGGGATGCATATTATCAACAGATTTTACTGAATAGACGAATCGAATTATGGGGAGAAGGATTTAGATTCTTCGATTTAAAACGATTAGGTCAAAAATTAGATCGTACAGGAGCAAATCACAATGCAACTGTTATTAACAACGTTTATACAATAGAGCCAACAGATTTAAAATGGCAATGGATAATTCCTGTCGCTGAAATCAATTCGAATCCGTTGTGTGAACAGAATCCATCGTGATAACATTTTTTATATATATCTTCTCCTCATAGAGAAATATAACATTTTTAGAGGTTTTCCATTTGGAAAGCCTCGATTTTATTTAAAAAAAAATTATGTATACCCGTAGTGCATTTAGGTAATATTAATTTTTAATTTGTTAATATTTCTATTTTGGTTTCTGTTTATTGATTGAATA
>NZ_JACAGG010000039.1:0-24991 GCF_030324375.1 Empedobacter sp. R132-2 | reverse complement strand
AGTAACTACAATTTACTGCTTTTTAGCAGGTTGTACAACTTTTATATACAATCTAATACAAATGCACTACCGGTTATCTTTGTGAAAATAATTATTCATCCTCATTCAAAACCTTTATTGAAAAACTGACAATATATTTTATTGGCATAACGTTTGACTTATTTATACTCGCTTTTCTAAATGCTTTAGACAAGATTCAAATCTTAATAATGTTGTTATTATGAAAGGCTTTCGTCAGTTAAAAATAGTTTTACTGACACTTTGAACGTATAAAAAAATTATGAACATAGACAATTTGTCATTAGCACAAGTAATGGAAGAAGAAATCGAATTAATTCCTTTGATGAGTAAAGACGAAGAAAGTAAGCTAAATAAGCAAGATATTTCTTCGGTATTGCCTATTTTATCGTTAAGAAACACTGTCTTATTTCCGGGTGTGGTTGCGCCAATTACCGCGGGTAGAGATAAATCTATACAACTTTTAACACAAGCTTACAAAGAAGATCGCATTATTGGAGTGCTTTCGCAGAAAGAAATTGCTGTGGAAGATCCTACACAAGACGATTTGTATACAGTTGGTACAGTTGCGAAAATCATGCGAATGATAAAATTGCCAGATGGAAACATTACGGTGATTTTACAAGGGATGAAACGCTTCAAAGTTAAAGAATTTGTATCAAATGATCCTTATTTCAAGGCTGAAGTAGAAATTTTGACAGAAAAAGTTCCGACATCACGCAACAAAGAATATCCAATTATTATTGAATCAATTCGTGATTTAGCTTTTCAGATTGTAGAAGAAAATCCAATGTTGCCTTCGGAAGCTGCAGGAGCTATAAAAAGTATCGAAAGTAATACATTTCTAATCAACTTTGTAGCGTCTAATTTGACGTTAAGTTTAGATGAAAAACAGTTGTTATTAGAAATTTCTGATATGAAACTTCGCGCAATGGAAGTGATGCGTTTTATGAATGTTGAGCTTCAGAAATTGGAATTAAAGAATACGATTCAGAATAAAGTTCGCAAAGAATTAGATCAACAACAAAAAGAATATTTCTTAAATCAACAAATCAAATCGATTCAAGAAGAATTAGGAGGGAATTCGACAGAAGAAGAAATTAATGAAATGCGCAAACGTGCTTTAACGAAAAGTTGGAGCGAAGATGTAGCAAATCATTTTGATAAAGAAATCAACCGTCTTTCTCGTCTAAATCCGCAAATGCCAGAACATAATATTCAGCGTAATTACCTTGAATTTATGTTGGATTTACCTTGGAATACCTTGACAAAAGATAACTTTGATATCAAGAATGCAAAGAAAATTTTAGATCATGATCATTATGGTTTAGAAGATGTGAAAGAACGCATTTTGGAGCATCTTGCTGTGTTGAAATTGAAAGGAGATATGCGTTCGCCAATTCTTTGTTTGTATGGACCTCCGGGTGTTGGTAAAACATCGTTGGGGAAATCTATTTCAGAAGCGATTGGGCGCAAATATGTACGTATGTCGTTGGGTGGTTTACACGATGAATCTGAGATTCGTGGTCATCGTAAAACCTATATTGGAGCGATGCCAGGAAGAATTTTACAGTCAATCAAAAAATCTGAATCGTCGAATCCGGTTTTTGTTTTAGATGAGATTGATAAAATGTCGGCTAGTGCGCATGGAGATCCTTCATCAGCAATGTTAGAGGTTTTAGATCCAGAGCAAAATTCAACTTTTTATGATAATTTCTTAGAAATTGGCTACGATTTATCGAAAGTATTTTTCATTGCGACAGCTAATAATATTGGAGATATTCCAAGTCCGTTACGCGATCGTATGGAGATGATTAATATTGCAGGTTATACAATCGAGGAAAAATCTGAAATCGTAAAACGTCACCTTTTACCAAAACAACTAACAGAACATGGCTTGAAAGAGAAAGATGTTGTGTTAGGAAAAAAAGAAATCGAATATTTAATAACAGGTTATACGCGTGAATCTGGTGTTCGTAAATTGAATCAGAAAGTTGCGAAATTAGTTCGTTCAGCTGCAAAACATATTGCGTTGGAAGAAGAATTTAATACTAAATATTCAATCGAAGATATTTCTAAAATTTTAGGACCTTCTATTACACCAGATCAATATGAGAATAATGAGGTTCCTGGAGTTGTAGTAGGTTTAGCTTGGACAAGTGTTGGTGGAGATATTTTATTTATCGAATCTATTTTATCGAAAGCGAAAAATGGTGGACTTTCTATTACAGGAAATTTAGGAACTGTGATGAAGGAATCTGCAACAATTGCATTAGAATACATCAAATCGCATGCGGATGAATTGGGAATTAAACCAGAAGTTTTCGAGAATTATAAAGTTCATATTCACGTTCCGGAAGGAGCAACGCCAAAAGATGGACCATCTGCCGGAATTACAATGTTGACGTCTTTGGTTTCGTCTTTTACACAACGAAAAGTAAAAGCAAAATTAGCAATGACAGGTGAGATCACGCTTCGTGGAAAAGTGTTGCCAGTTGGCGGAATTAAAGAGAAAATTTTAGCGGCAAAACGTGCAAATATCAAAGAAATTATTTTGTGCGAAGATAACCGAAAAGATATTGAAGAAATTAAAGCAGAATACGTAAAAGGAATGACTTTTCATTTTGTAAAAGAAATGAAAGAAGTTTTGGATATTGCTTTAACGAATCAAAAAGTAAAAGGAGCAAAGGTTTTGGATTAATCTATAAATCTTTTTAGAACATATAAAAAGGAACTCAATTTAGAGTTCCTTTTTTGTTTATTATAGAATACTAATATCTTCTAAATTTGGATTTTTAGATTTAATTAAATTAATTTTCCATTCCCGTTTCCAATTTTTCAATTGCTTTTCTCTTAACATATCTTGACTAATTGAAGTAAAATCTTCAAAATAAATTAATGATTTTACATTGTATTTTTGAGTGAAAGCTGAACCAATTCCTTCTTTATGAGCTTCTATTCTTTTAATTAAATTGTTGGTAACTCCAATATAAAAAACAGTTCGATATTTGTTTGTAAGTATATAAACATAATATATTTTCAGAATTCCTTATATGATATGTTCCTGAAACGAATTCAGGATGACTTAGTTAGATAAACTAATTTAAGGATTATTAATGATAATGTAGAGAAAAAATGTCAAGCTGAATTTATTTCAGCTTCGCATCAAGAAAAAAGGAACTCAATTAGAGTTCCTTTTTTAGTTTGTATATAAATCTATAACCAAACAAATTTTTTAGCTTTTTCACTTTCTGGATCAAACCATTCATCACTTATTTCTTTATAAATTGTTTTTCCATTTTTATCTATTTTGATTTGAATCAAATCTCCTATTGGTGCTCCATGTAAATATCTTAATCGACCTAAAGAATCGAATTTTATTTTTCCATTTTGAAGTAATTTATTATATTTCGGAAAAAGAGAAATATTATCTTTTGTTAATCTAATTTGATTCATAACAAGTTTTTAGTCTTAGTTTATCTTATAAGCAATTCCCCAAAAAACTGGCATATTGAAAGGACCACTGTATTTTCCGTAACCAGGAATAACCAAAGGATCAATTCCTTGATCTTTTTTACCTCCAATATAAGCTGCAGGATGCAAGGCTAACTCACCATAAAAATTCTTGAAAATCTCTACACGTCCACCAACCACAGCTTCTATCCAATAACTGCTTACATTCGCTTTTGGCAAACTTCCTGTTCCTGTAATCTCATTCGATTGTAAATCTCTAATCGGATAACTATTGATGGTTTGCGAATATTTAGAATACGCAATTCGTCCACCAATGTAAATTCCGTTCGATTGATTTTCTATATCTTGCGTTATAAACCAGTTTGCACCAAGTTTTGCAAAAACGCCGTCAACATCAACATTCCAATTGATTTCATTGAAATTATTTTTCTCGAAACCAGCTTCTACAGCGGCATGCCACTTATTATTGATTTGATAAGAAGCATAAGCGCTAACTCCTTTTTTATCGTTGAAAGCAGAAACAATTGGATTGAAAATATCTACACCGATAAAAATATCGTGGTATTTTTTTTGGGGAATAGAATCTGTAACCGAAACTTTTGTTGAATCAGTTTTATTTTCTTGACCAAATGCAAAATTAATTGCGCTCGTCAGCAAAAAGCTTAATAATAGTTGTCGAACCATCTTTAATTTCAGTATTTACAGTTTCTATTTTCTTTATCCAATTTCCAGCTCCATTTCCAGTTTTTGTTACCAATTTTACATCAACTCCTTTAAAAGTTAATCCAAAACCACAAGCTTTAGAAGTATAGCCATTTCCAAGCGTATCGTATTTTAAAATCAATCGATCACGTTTTGCAGGAATTGTTCTGATGACTTTACCCGTTATAGAATCTTTTACATCTATATCTGGACCTTGCGCTATAGTATAGTAAATCTCTTTTTTACTATTTTGACGCAAAGCAATTCCGAAACTCGTTTTTCCTAAAGCAGAATTTTTTTCGATTAAGACAGTATCTTTACTCGTTCCTGTAGCTTCTCTAATTCCTTTCGTAATCGAATCATTATAAACATAAGCCCAATAATAAATAGAATCTTCCAAAGGAACATTTGTTCCATCATAATACATATTAGCAACCATGCGTGGAACATCACCTTCGTCGGTACAAATATCATCATCTTCGCAACTATAAAATGCTAAAGAAATTATAGAAGCAAAAATTGAGTAGGCTAGAAAACGTTGAATATTTTTCATTTTTTTTTTGATTGAATTTTAAATTCGCTCTAAAAGTACAATATTTTCTACATGATGTGTTTGTGGAAACATATCAACTGGTTGAACTTTAACAATTTTATATTGATCTTTCATCAATTCTAAATCGCGCGCTTGTGTAGCAGAGTTACACGAAACATAAACAACACGTTTAGGATTCATAAACAAAATATTTTCAACCACTTTTTTATGCATTCCATCACGTGGAGGATCAGTAATAATTACATCTGGAATTCCGTGTTCGTTAATGAAATCTTGATTCAATACATCTTTCATATCACCACAATAGAAATCACAATTATCAATTCCATTAAATTTTGCTGCCGCTTTTGCTGCATCAATTGCTTCTTGAACAGATTCTACACCAACTACTTTTTTCGCTTTTTTCGAAACGAATTGCGCAATTGTTCCAGTTCCAGTATATAAATCGTATACTAATTCATCTCCAGTTAAACCTGCAAAATCACGTGTTAATTTATATAATTCGTAAGCTTGTTCTGGATTTGTTTGATAGAAAGATTTTGGACCAATTTTGAAGTTCAAATCTTCCATCTTTTCCATAATATGATCATCTCCAGCAAAAACTTCGATATCTAAATCATAAACAGAATCGTTTTGTTTTGGATTGATTGCATACAATAAAGATGTGATTTCAGGGAATTTATCTTTCAAGTTTTGTAAGAAAGCTTCACGATTTTCTTTCTCTTCTCGGAAGAATTGAACCAAAACCATTACTTGTCCATTCTGAGAAGTACGAATCATTAATGTTCTTAATAAACCTTCTTGATTTTTTAAATCGAAGAAATCTAAATGATGCTCTAATGCAAAACGTTTTGCTTCGACACGAATCGCATTAGAAGGATCACGTTGCAAGTGACATTTTGTAACATCCAAAACTTTAGACCAAGCACCAGGAATATGGAATCCAACTACGTCACGGTCGTCAAATTCTTTCCCAGACTGAATTTCTTCTAACGTTAACCAACGTGCATTAGAAAAAGTAAACTCTAATTTATTACGGTAAAAATATTGTTCTTTAGAACCTAAAATTGGAACAATTTCAGCATCTAAATCTTTGAAACCTCCGATACGAACCAAATTGTTAACCACTTCGTCATGCTTAAATTTTAATTGCGCATCATAGCTCATATCTTGCCATTTACAACCACCGCAAACACCAAAATGCTCACATTCTGGCTGAACGCGATAAGGAGATTTTGTGTGAATTTCGATTGCTTGTCCTTCTAAATAGCTGCTTTTTTTCTTCAAAACGTGTACATCTACAACGTCTCCTGGAATTGCGCCTTTTATCAGAACCGTTTTTCCTTCCTCTGTTTTACCAACCGATACACCTTTTGCACCAGCACGTAAAACTTCTATATTATTTAATATGATTTTTTGTTTCGCTTTTCTTGACATTTTGCAAAGGTAAGCAAGTCCCCGAAATATTCAATTTTTTATCTTTTTTTGGAATCAATCTTTGTATTTTAAATAAAATTTTTACTTTTACAACATAAAATCTATCGGTTTTATAGATTATTATTATATTGAATAAACTTATTTAGGATAATTTTCTTTAAATTGTTTGAAAAATAGGTTTGTTATTTAAACTATTCTATTAATTATATTTATTTAGAAAAATAATATAATTTTGAACTCAGAAATGTAACATGAAAAATGAAAAAAATAGTATTTAATATGTCAATGTATATGTGTCGCTCTTTACAAGAGGTGGAATATGTTGTGATGTATTAATTACGAAAATAATAGTTCATGAACTCCTCTAAAATTTTGAGGAGTTTTTTATTGTCAAAAAATAAGTTAGAAAGTTAGAAAGAATGTCAAGTCAAGAAAAAAATTATTTAAATCAATTAGAAGACGAAGCAATCTACATTCTGAGAGAAACAGCTGCTCAATTTGAGCGTCCAGCATTGTTATTTTCAGGAGGAAAAGATTCGATTGTTTTGATTCATTTAGCTTTGAAAGCCTTTCGTCCAGGGAAATTTCCTTTTCCTTTAGTACACGTAGATACAGGACACAATTTTCCTGAAGCGATAAAATTTAGAGATTATTTGGTTGATAAAATCGGTGAAAAATTGATTGTAGCCTCTGTAGAAAATGCTATAAAAAAATATAATCTGAAAGAAACTTCTGGCCGTTTTCCTTCTCGTAATGCCTTACAAACGTATGCGTTATTAGATGTGATTGAAGAAAATGAATTTGATGCATGTATTGGAGGAGCTCGTCGCGATGAAGAAAAAGCACGTGCAAAAGAGCGTATTTTCTCAGTTCGTGATGATTTTGGCCAATGGGACCCGAAACTTCAACGTCCTGAATTGTGGAATATTTTGAACGGAAGAATTGAAAAAGGACATAATGTTCGTGTTTTTCCGATTAGCAATTGGACAGAATTAGATGTTTGGAATTATATCAAACAAAATAACATCGAATTGCCAAATTTATACTTTGCTCACGAGCGTGAATGTATTGTTTACAATGATAAATTAATAGCGACTTCAGATTTTATTCAGCCAAATGCAGACGATGAAGTTGTGGTAGAAAAAGTACGATACAGAACGGTTGGTGATATGACGTGTACAGCGGCTGTACCTTCAGATTCTTCTACGATTGAAGATATTATTATTGATATTATCAATACAAGAATTAGCGAAAGAGGACAAACTCGTTTGGATGATCAATTGTCAGAATCGGCGATGGAAGAACGTAAAAAACAAGGTTATTTCTAAGTCAAAATTTTTTTAAACAAAACTCTATAATATCTATAGGAATTAAGTAAAATGAATGCATTAAAATTTATAACAGCAGGAAACGTAGACGATGGTAAAAGTACTTTAATAGGGCGTTTACTTTACGATTCGAATAGTATTCACACCGATCAATTGGGTGTTTTAGAAAAACGTAAATCAAATGAAGACGACGAAATTGATTTGTCTTTGATTACAGATGGTTTACGTGCCGAGCGCGAACAAGGAATTACAATAGACGTAGCGTACAAATATTTTTCGACTGCAAAACGAAAATTTATTATTGCAGATGCGCCTGGACATGAGCAATACACGCGAAATATGATTACAGGAGCTTCAAATTCAGAGTTGATTATTATTTTGGTTGATGCACGTAAAGGAATCACTTCTCAAACAAAACGTCATGCAAGTATTGGATCGTTAATGGGAATTAAAAAAGCAATTATCGCCATTAATAAAATTGATTTGGTTGATTATTCACAAGATATTTTCGAAAAGATAAAAAATAATTTTCAACAAATTCAAGATCAATTGAATTATGATGAAGTAACTTTTATTCCAGTTTCTGCTTTGGTTGGCGATAATATTGTCGAAAAATCTGCAAAAACGCCTTGGTACAATGGAGAAACATTATTGCATCAATTGGAAACAATTTCGATTGAAACAGATAAAAATTTAGCAGCTCGTTTTCAGGTTCAATGGGTAATTCGTCCAAAAGATGAAGAGCATCACGATTATAGAGGTTATGCGGGGCAAATTTTGAGTGGAGCCTACAAAGTTGGGGATTCTATTAAAGTTTATCCATCAAATATCGAATCAAAAATTGTTAAAATAGAACGTCATTTGGAAGAAGTACAACATGCTGAAGCAGGAGAAAATGTTGTGATTCATCTCGAAAATAATATAGATATCAGTAGAGGAGACACAATTGTAAAAACTTCCGAAGAACCGCAAACTACAAATGTGCTAAAAGCGTGGATTTGTTGGTTAGACAATAATGCATTACAACAAGGAAAAACGTATGTGTTGCAACATCGTTTTCATTCGGTTCGTGCAAAAATCAAAACAATCGATCAACAATGGGATATTAATAATTGGGAATTTATTCCATCTGAAGAAATCAAGTTAAATGATATTGGACAAGTTGTTTTAAAAACAAATCAACCTTTATTTTTTGATTCTTTCAAAGAAAATATTCATACAGGAAATGCCATTTTGATTGACGAAACAACGAAAAATACAGTCGCTGCTTTGATGTTTATTGATTAAAACATCAATTAAATCTTATCAATCAACTTATTTATTACAAACATGCAAACAACAATAGGAAAAGTAATTTTGGCTGGCGCTGGTCATGGAGATCCAGAATTGGTGACGCTCAAAACATTAAATTATATCAAAAAAAGCAGATGTTATTTTGACAGATCGCTTGGTTTCTCCAGTGTTAATAGACGAATATGCGTCAAAAGATGCGTTGGTTATTTATGTCGGAAAACAATGTTCGAAAGGCATTCATACGCCTCAAAAAGATATTAACGATATGATGATTGAGTTTGTAATGCAAGGAAAATTAGTGGTTCGATTGAAAGGAGGTGATGCTTCACTTTTCTCTAATATTTTGGACGAATTAGAAACCTTGAAAAAAAATCATGTTCCGTACGAAATAATTCCAGGTATTTCGGCTGCTTTTGGTGCTGCAGCTTACACGAGAATTCCATTGACAGCGCGAAATCATTCGAAAGGAGTTCGCATGTTGACGTTGTGCGATTTGAAATCTATTGAACACAAACAATGGAAAGATTGGGCAAAAACGTCTGATACATTGGTTTTTTATATGAGTGTACAGCGTTTGCAAACTTTAGCTGATCAGTTGATTTTGAATGGAATTGATACCGAAAAAGGTTTAGCAGTTATTCAACAAGCGACAACTCCAGATCAGAAAACGCAAGTTTTTTATTTTTGAAAATATTGTAGAAAAACATTTACCAACCTTTGATTTTGTACCAACTTTAATTATCGTTGGTCTTGTTGTTAATTTGCATCAATCATTCGCTTGGTTAGATGAACAACCAACTTCCAACTCATATTTTGATAACCATAAAACAACAATTTCTTATGCTAGCTAACGAAAAATTGAACTTAGTAAAAAGTTTAGTCAAAGAATTATCACGTGACGAAATTATTTGGACAAATGGTTATTTGGCTGGATTAGTTGCAAATCAAACACAAGAAGTACCTCAAGAACAAAAAGTTTTAACCTCAATCAAACCTACAATAATCTATGGAACTGAAACAGGAAATGCGAAGAAATTAGCTAATCAATTGCTTGGAATTTTTAAGATGAATAAAATTCAAGCCAAAGCGATTGAAGCGTTTCAATATCCACTCGAAAAAATTGAAAAGGAAGAATTCTTAATTCAAATTTTTAGTACGCAAGGAGATGGAGATTTACCTCAAAATGCGCAAAAATTCTATGATAATTTGAGTAACTCTGATCTAAAATTAAATCAAACTAAGTTTGCTGTTTTTGGTTTGGGCGATACTTCTTATCCGTTTTTCTGTAAATCAGGAGAAGAAATTGATGAATTATTTGGAAAACTAGGCGCACAACGCGTTTTCGATTTGGTAAAAGTAGATTTAGATTATCAAGAAATTGCCGAAAATTGGTTTGCGGATATTTTAAAAACTATTCAATCAGAAGGAAATTCAACGGTTGTACAATCTCAAAAATTGCAAAATTCTTCAACGCAGAAAAAATCGTACGAAGGAATTATAAAAGATGAAATCGTTTTGAATGATAGAGATTCAAACAATGAAACGTATCATATCGAAATAGCAGTTGATGAGCAAGTAGATTACGAACCAGGTGATGCTTTGGGTGTTTATCCAAAAAATAATCAAACCGAAATTTTAACGATTGCAAAATTTTTCAATGAAGAAAATCGCGCAAAAGAACTTGAAGAAAAAAATATTAGAGCACTTTCTAAAAAATCAATCGATCAATTTGCAACAATTTTAAATGTAGAAATTCTTGAAACTAAGATTGATTTAATTGATTTATTATCAAAATATTATTCGTCAGAATCTACAATGAAATTTGATGATATTTTAAATCTTTTGCATCCAATTGCACCACGTTTATATTCGATTTCATCATCGAATGAAGCACATGATAATGAAATTCATTTAACGGTTAGTCTGAATACTTTTTCAGTTTCAGATCAACAAAAAACTGGATTATGTTCTCAGTTTTTAGCAGATTTTGAGCAAGATAAATCCATAGAATTTTACATTCATAAAAATAAAAACTTCAAACTTCCAGATGAAAATCAATCGGTAATTATGATTGGTCCGGGAACTGGAATTGCGCCTTTTCGTAGTTTTTTGACACATCGCGATGCAATTGGCGCAGAAGGTAAAAACTGGTTGTTTTTTGGTGAGCAACATTTTGTTTCGGATTTCTATTATCAAACTGAAATTCAGGAATGGCTTTCAACAGGAGTTTTAAGCAAATTAGATACAGCTTTTTCGAGAGATCAAAAACATAAAATTTATGTGCAAGATCGAGTGAAAGAACGAGGAAAAGAACTTTACAATTGGTTAAACGAAGGTGCGTATTTGTATGTCTGCGGTCAAAAAGACGGAATGAGTACAGATGTAGAAAGTGCTTTGATCGAATTAATAGCAAAAGAATCAAATCAAGATGAGGTTTCAGCGAAAAATTTTCTGGAACAATTGGAAGAAGAAGGTCGCTACCAAAAAGATGTTTACTAATCAACCAATAACTAATAAAATGAGTATAGAAAAACAATCTCCTATAGAAGGAATTAAAATAAAAAGTGACGGACTTCGCGGTACGTTAAAAGAAAGTATAGAGCTAGATAATCACACTGGAAATGTACGTGCAGATGACGAAGCTTTGGTGAAATTTCACGGAATGTATGTGCAAGATGATCGCGATAGACGAGAAGAACGCGCAGAAAAAAAGTTAGACAAATTGTATTCGTTTATGATTCGTTTGCGTATTCCGGGTGGAATTATTGACGCTGATAAATGGTTGGCAATTCACGAAACTTCTGAACAATATGGAACAGGCGTTTTAAAAATTACAACGCGTCAAACCATTCAATTGCACGGAATTTTGAAACATCAATTGCGTCCAACTTTACAATCGTTTGACCAAGCAACGTTAGATTCTATCGCAGCTTGTGGCGATGTAAACCGAAATGTAATTGCGAGTTCTCATCCGTTGCTTTCGCCAATTCATGCTCAAATTCATGCATATGCAGATAAATTATCAAAACATTTGTTGCCTAAAACACAAGCTTATTATGAGATTTTTGTGGATAATGAAAAGATTTACGAACGCGAAACAGAGAAAGATGATTTGTATGAAGACCGCTATTTACCTCGAAAATTTAAAATTGCAATTGCTATTCCGCCAACTAATGATGTAGATGTTTTTGCAAATGATTTGGGACTGATTGCGATTATCGAAAATAATGAATTGAAAGGTTTCAATATCGCTGTTGGTGGAGGTTTGTCAACAACTCACGGAAATCCAAATACATATTCGCGTTTATCAACCGAAATTGGTTTTGTTGATTCTGAAGAAAAAGTGTTGAAAGTTGCTTATGAAGTATTGACAATTCAGCGTGATTTTGGGAATCGTGGCGATCGAAAATTAGCGAGACTAAAGTATACAGTTGATAAATTAACGGTTGATGGTTTCAAGTCTGAATTAGAAAAACGTGTTAGTTTTAAATTAGAGCCTTCTCAGCCTTATCAATTTACGGAGCGTTCTGATATTTATGATTGGCGACAAGTGAATAACAGAATGTGGTATTACACTTTATTTGTGGAGAATGGAGTTGTACAGTCTAATCAGAAAGCATTTTTACATGAATTGGCTTTATTAAATATCAATAATTTTATTTTTATAGCGAATCAAAATTTATTGTTAGGTGAGATTTCAATTGAAAATAAAGCTATAGTTGAACAGCTTTTAGAAAAGTATTCTATTCACAAAGATATTAGTGAACTTAGAAAAAATTCGATGGCATGCGTGGCTTTACAAACTTGTCCATTGGCTTTAGCAGAAGCGCAACGTTATTTGCCAGAATTGGTGAATAAAATAGAGCCTTTGCTAGAAAAACATCAACTTCAAAATGATGATATTTCTATTTGTATGACGGGCTGTCCAAATGGTTGCGGTCGTTCGTATGTTTCGGAAATTGGTTTTGTAGGGACTTCTGCTGGACATTATAATTTGAGGTTGGGTGGAGATCGATATGGTGTTCGTTTGAATAAAATTTATAAAGAAAAAGTCAATGAGACTGAGATTTTGAATGAGCTAGATCAAGTTTTCGAAAGTTATACAAATGAAAAAATAGACAATGAAACATTCGGAGATTTTACCTATCGAAAATATTTTTCGGTTAATTAGTTAAATCCCTTTAAGAACAATGAAAAATAATTTATTCCCGATATTTTTAAAAACAGAACATTTGCGCTTCCTGATTGTTGGCGGAGGAAATGTAGGATTAGAAAAGGTTACGACGCTAATCAAACAAAATCCTTCGATCAATTTGAAAGTTGTAGCAAAGGATTTTAAACAAGAATTGAAAGATATTTTTGCTCAACATTCAACAATTAAACACGAAACTCATGCGTTCGAATCGAGTGATTTGGAGGATGTAGATTTAGTGATTGTTGCAACCGATAACAAAGAAACTTCGCAAGAAGTGAAGCAAAAAGCAAATGAAAAAGGAATTTTGGTTAATGCAGCTGATCAGCCAGATTTGTGCGATTTTTATTTAGGTTCGATTGTGAATAAAGGTCATCTTAAAATTGCGATTTCTACAAATGGACAATCTCCTGTTATGGCAAAACGTTTGAGAGAATATTTTTCTGATGTTATTCCAGATTCAATTGATGAAAACATTGAAAGTTTAAATAAAATCAGAAATAATCACAAAGGAGATTTTAATCAAAAACTAACTGATTTGAATCATTTAACTTCTTCATTTGAAGGAAAAAAATCGACTAAAAAATACAAACGTTTAGTAACCGAAATTACATTGATATTTTTTGCATTATTCTTAGGATATGCTTTGTCATCAATCGTAAGTTTTTCGGAAGCGAAAGATTTCGTTGTTCATATTCCCAATGTTTTTTACATCATGTTGGCGGTTGGTTTTTTCGCGCAAATGGTCGACGGAGCCGTTGGTTTGGGATATGGTGTAACGTGTTCCACAAGCATGATGTTGTTTGGTGTTAATCTGCCTTCAATAAGTGGTAGTATTCATACTGCCGAAATGTTTTCGAGCGGAATTAGTGGTTTTTCGCATTATAGATTTGGAAATGTAAACAAAAAATTATTGGTTGCTTTGGCTATTCCAGGCGTTATTGGAGCAGTTTCGGGATCATTATTATTGGTTTATTTGGGAAACAAATACGAAACCATTACTTACGGAATATTGGCTTCGTACACCTTAATCATCGGAATTCGATTAATTATTTTAGCATTCAGAAAAAAAATCGAACGCAAAAAAGTAAAACGAGTTGGGTTTTTAGGATTTGCCGGAGGTTTTTTAGATGCTTTTGGTGGTGGAGGTTGGGGACCTGTCGTGACATCAACTTTATTAGCAAAAGGAAAAAAATCAAACTTAGTAGTAGGAACAGTTAGTTTAGCCGAGTTTTTTGTGACACTTTCTGCATCGTTGACTTTTTTTGCAGCTTTGGGCGTAAGTCATGGTTTTATCATTGCAGGTTTAATAATTGGAGGAGCTTTAGCAGCGCCAATTGCAGCGAAATTAGCAGGCAAAATACCTCAGAAAGTAGCTATTTTGGCTGTAGCTTTTTTAGTGATCACATTTAGTATTCGTATTCTTTTTAAAATTTTCTAAATTTTATATATCATTTCTAACAATCAAAACACTCTTCATCTCGTATGTTGAGTGTTTTTTATTGTTCATTATTTAAGACATATTTAGTTAAAATATATTTTGTGACAGGTTTCAATGTTTTGCCATTTTCGGGATGTAAACCGTAATTTGTATAAAATTCTACTTCACCATTTTTCTTTGTATACCAAACTTTATCAAGTGCATTTTCAAAATTTAAAGTATCAGGTTTTGTGATTTTCTTCAATTGAAAAACAGTTTCGTTATATGGAACAGCATTCATTTGAGGCGAAGTTTCTTCGCATTCTATTTCTTCATAATGATTTTCTTTCCAAATCATACAAGACGAATTTTGATTGATTGAATTAAGAAATAATCCTCCGCTAGCCAAAATAGTTGCAATGCCACTTCCAGCAATTACTTTATTTCGTTGAAGTTTTATTTTCTCAAAGAAATTATTCTTTTTTGATGGAAGATTAATTATTGATTCCTCTTCAGGAATATTATCATCTATTATTGGTTTTACCGATACGATTTCTTCTACATTAACTTCTTTTTCATCACTTTTTATCAGCTGATTTTTTTGATTAAAATCTCCAAAACTTTCATAACCGATATAATGAGCAAGAATATTTAATACATCAATAGAAATATTCTTATCATTAATTTCATTTTTCTCGAATGCTTCATAATATCTCGAAATCGTTTTTGTGCTAATCGGGAAATTATAATCATCAATAAAAATTGTATTTAGATAAGTTGATAATGCATTTTTACTTGAACTCCCACATTCATTTTTTGCTTTCTCAAAAACTTTTTCGAATAGATATTTTTTCGTAGACATTTCACTTTTAATTCTTTTACAAAGTAGACAAATTTTGGACAAAATAAATTACGGTTTCACGTAAAGCGAGCTGTCTAATAATTGTCCAAAACTTGTCCATTGTTTGTCTAACAGCGACTTTGTGTTCTGTATTTACTTTGCAATAGAAATCAAAACAAAAACAAAAAACTTGATTTCTGAAAACGTAGTCTCGAAAATAGTTGAGGTGATTTGAAGGGAAGCATTTTTCCTGAATTGTTCTCAAGATTACAAAAACTTCCCACTAAAGAAGCGCTTCTTTTTTTCTCGTGTACACTACTCGCAATCTGTTTTGTGAGGAAGAGCACCTATATCAAAAAATTAAAAATTTAAGCTATGTTACAATTATTATTCGCTTTATTGGGATTCTTTTTTCCAAATCAAAATGCAAACACAATTTCACAAGATCAACATCCAATTGTACAAACATCAACCGATAGTATAGACGGTGATACAAATGGAGAAAAAGGGGATGTTCCTGTAAAAAAATAAATTATGGACGGGTAGAGAAATCTATCCGTTTTTTATTTAGCTTTATTGAGTAAATACAATGATTTGAGAAAAATTTTATTTTTTGGTATTATACTTTTAATAACTTCATGCCAACAGTCTAAAAACAAAGAGATTGAACAAAATTATTTTGAAAGTAAAGCTTATGATGTTGCTTGGAAGTTTTATGAGAAGAAAGAAAATGATAGTGCGTATATTTATTTTAATAAGGCATATTCAGAATTTTTAAAAAATAAAAATATTCATAAAGCATCAAAATGTTTGATAAACATGGCTTTTATTTCTAAAGATCAAGGAGATTGGTTTGGAAGTCAAGAATTGATTATTTCTTCAATAAAATTATTAAATCCTCAAATAAAAGATGAAAAAGAAACACTTTCTAGTGCATATAATATTTTAGGGCAAACTACTCATGATTTAGGAAATTATAAGGAAGCTATCCAATATTATGAAAAATCAATAGAATATTCTACAGAAAAAGATGTTTATATTATTAATCAAAATAATATTGCAAACAGTTATCTATATGATAGTCAGTATGATAAAGCGATAAATATTTACGAGGAATTATTAAAAGATAAGACTACAATTGAAAATCCAAAAGAATATGCGCGAATTACTGATAATTTAGCATATACCAAATGGTTAAAAGACAATAAATCGAATGTTGTAAATGAATTAAATAAAGCATTAAATATTAGATTAAAGGAAAATGATTTGTGGGGACAAAATGCAAGTTATGCGCATTTAACAGATTATTTTTCAAATTTAGATCATAAAAAAGCATTGGATTACGCTTATAAAAGAAAACAAATTGCGTTTGAGAATAAGAGTGTAGACGATAAATTAGAAGTTTATCAGCAACTTATTTTATTAGAAAATCCAACAAATGCAAAACAATATTTTGAAGCTTATCAAAAGCTAAATGATAGTATTCAGTTAGAACGTAACAGAGCGAAAAATCAATTTGCGTTGGTGCGTTATGATTCGGAGAAAAATCGTGCAGATTTTTTGAAAGCTGAAGCAGAAAACGAAAAGAAGAAAAATGATATTTTAAAACTTTATATTCTAATCGGTTTATTGATCGTTCTGTTTGTTTTTGGATATTTTTTGTACAGAAAAAGAAAGCAAAAATTAGAGCAAGAAAAGGTTTTGGAAGTTAAGAAAACGGAACTGAAATATTCTAAAAAAGTACACGATAAAGTGGCGAACGGAATTTATCATGTGATGTCTGATATTGAGAATAAATCAGAATTTAATCGTGATGAAATCCTAGATAAATTGGAAGTTGTTTATGAAATTTCGCGCGATATTTCTTATG
Organism: Empedobacter sp. R132-2; assembly: GCF_030324375.1. NCBI lineage: Bacteria > Pseudomonadati > Bacteroidota > Flavobacteriia > Flavobacteriales > Weeksellaceae > Empedobacter > Empedobacter sp. R132-2. The sequence continues at coordinate 7,863 of NZ_JACAGG010000039.1, read as the reverse complement.
ACAAAATCGATGAAAATCAACAAGAAAATTTTGCCGAAAAATTAGCACAGTTGATAAGTTCTTATGATTCGGAACAAGTCAAAATATATTTGATTGGAAATGATAAAGAACTTTGGAGGAATGTACAAGATTATGCTAAAACAGAGGTTTTTTTGGTGATGCAAGAATTGTTGACGAACATGAAAAAACATAGCGAAGCTTCACGAGTTATATTAAATTTTAAAGAAGAAAATCAGCAAATTATTATCAATTATTCGGATGACGGAATTGGAATTTCGGATTTAAAACCTAAAAATGGTTTGCAAAATACGGTTTCACGTATTTCTAATCTAAACGGAGATGTTATTTTTGAAACTGAAAATGTGAATGGTCTAAAAATTAAGATCATATTTCCAATTCAATAACCTAAATAAAAAGTATGTTTAAAAAAGTATTAATTGCAGAAGATTTTGAGAGTTTTAATATTTCGGTTCAGAAAGTTTTAAAAGATTTACAAGTTGAAAATCCTGATTATGCTTTTTATTGTGATGATGCATTCTTGAAAGTGAAAAAAGCACTGCACGACGATCAACCTTATGATTTATTGATTTCTGATTTGTCTTTTGAAGAAGATCATCGCGAGCAAAACTTGAAAGGGGGAAGAGATTTAATTGAAGCAGTAAAAGCGATTCAGCCAAATTTGAAAGTGATTGTTTTTTCGGTAGAAAAGAAAGCGGATATGGTGGATAATCTTTTCAAAGAATACCATATAGATGGGTTTGTGGCGAAAGGAAGAGAAGACTCGAAAGAATTGAAAAAAGTGATACAAACTGTTTTTGCGGATGGAATGCATTTGGAATTGGACATGAAACGTAGTATAAAACAAAAAAATACGTATGAAATTACTTCATATGATGTCACATTAGTTTCGTTACTTTCGAATGGAATTTTGTTAAAAGATATTCCAAATCACTTAAAACAAAATAATATCAAGCCAGCAAGTCAAAGCAGTGTAGAAAAGAGATTGGGCTCATTAAAAGAGTCGCTACAAATTACAAGTAATCATCAATTGGTTGCATTTTTTAAAGATTTGGGAAGCATTTAACCCAAATCTTTACACCATTTATTCTCGAAAATCTGTTGTAATTGCGCAATTTCTTTTTCGTAAATCGTATTTTTTCGGGAACCAAAATAGAGTGTATTTTCCAATGGTTTTTCACCTTGCCAAACCAATTTTATTTTACCAGAATTTATTGCTTCTTGGCATAAAAAATCAGGAACAATAGAAAAACCATTTCCATCACTCAAACAACGAATAATAGAACTGATATTTGGAACGATATAATTTGGTTTGAAATCTGGATGCTCCTTAAAGTTTTCTAACCAAAAATGTTTTAAATGTTCCATATCAGCGGCTGTGCTATACCAAAGATTATTTTTTAATTCATTTTTTAAAGCTTTATAATCTTTATGGTTTAAACTTTTTTCGATTGAAGTTAAATCTGTATTGTTTCCTGCAATCAAAACGATTTTTTCTTTCGAAAAAGGATGATAACAAAGATTTTTGTGAGTACTTTTTTGAGGAGTAATAACCAAATCCAATAAACCATTATCCAAATCTTGGTGCATGATTTTATAATCTCCAAATTTGATAATTAAGTTAAAATCTAAATCAGAAACATGTTCCTCTAATGTATATTGAAAAGTTTCAAAACACATTCCTATGCTGATTGTTGCACGATCTTTATCAGCTCGTTTATGAAAATGTTGCTCTGCAGCAGCTAATTTTTGAATCGGTTCTAAAATAAAATTATACAAAATTTTTCCTTTTTCAGTCGGTACCATTTTTCGCGCCGATCGATCAAATAATTTGTAACCCGTATAGGCTTCCAACGAATTGAGATGTAAGCTAACACCAGGTTGTGAAATAAATAATTGTTGCGCTGCGGCTGATAAAGTTCCTGTTTCGTAAATTGCTTTAAACGTTCTGAACCATTCAAGATTTGATTGCTTAACTTCTAAATTTTAATTTTCATCATAAGGTAAATCGTCAGGATCTACATCAATATAATCGGGGTTTGGTAAGGTCGAAAGTCGATACGCTTTTATTGTTTTCAAATCCAATAAATTTGCTTTTACAACACGATGCATTCCGTCCATCAATTTTCCATAAGGACAAACAATAATTTGCTGTGATTTAGAAAATTATAATTAAAACAAAACCCTCCATTTTTAGGAGGGTTTTAAATTTTATTCTGCAAGAAGTTTTTTTATATCTTCTTTTAAAAATTCTATTTCAGGATGATATTTTCCAGCTAGAGAAGGTTCTTTTCCTTCAGGATCTTTGTAATTCAGTCCCGAATAAAACAGTATTGGAACACCCATTTTATCATATCGACTTCTGATATTTCCTTGTTTATCAACCAATGCAAGTTTTCCGCTGTGATTTAGACCTTCGGCAGTTGTTTCGTCTTTTCCAACATAAATATTGAATTTATCCGAAAGTTGCTCAATTTCTTCTCGATCCGAAGTCAAATAATGCCAATTCGGTGATTTTACACCAATTTGTTTTGCATATTCTAACAATCGTGCAGGTGTATCTCGTTTTGGATCAATTGTAATCGAAATAAAACCAAGGTTTGCATCATTTATTTCATCTTCTATTGTGCGTAAATTGTTACTCATTACTGGGCAAATCGTTGGACAACTTGTAAAGAAAAATTCTACAACGTACACTTTTCCTAACATATCACGATTTGTAATCGTTTGATTATTTTGATTTGTCATCGAAAATTCCGGAACTTTCATTACCGTGTAAAGTTCATCTTTAGGCTTATTTTTTAGCCAAAAAACAGTTCCTATAACGCCTAAAATAATAACAATAACGGCTATTAATTGTTTATTCATGGATATGTTTTTCAGGATTTTTTAGAAACTCTTCTTTGCACATTGTCGAACAAAAACCATACGTTTTTCCTTGGTAATTAGCTGTGTCACTCAAATGATCTGCAGTTTTCATTCCGCAAATTGGATCAACTTCGTTCACAACCGCAACATCCAATTTAGTTACAGCTTTCATTTCTTCGTGAGAAACATGCTTTACTTCAAAATTCTCTTGTTTTGTTTGCTCTTTATTACAAGAAAATAATGCAAACCCTAAGACTATTAAAGAGAATGTGTTTTTTAAATTTTTCATTTTAGATTGTTTATTTGTTTTTAATTAATTGTTATCTGATTCTATAGTTTAGATCTATAAAAGAAAAATTAAACAATTGGAGGATGAAAAACTAAACGAATAATATAGTTAGAATTAATATCTTGATAATGATCAGTTGATAATTTATTTTTTTGCGTAAAATACTTTTTTGGAGAAATAATTTGTTTTTGAGGAACAATCGCATCTAAAATTTTGACCGAATTTTTGACAAAATGATTTTCTGGCTGATTCTTTTCACTTTTCGAAATTTCTTCTTTCAAATAGCAAAAACCATTACAAAGTAATTCAGGTTTTTCTCGATTTTCACAAAGTTCATTTGCGATTTCTTCATAATTTAAAACATAATCTATCATCGGCATTAAAGGACGAAATGCGATAGAAAATATGAGTGATATGAAAAATAGTATGCGCAAAAAACTAATTTATTGACAAATTTAACCAAATTGATTGAGGTTGAATATGATAAAATTTATGATTTTAAAAGAAAGATTTATCATAATCTTCACTTTTATGTTCTGTAAAATTTTTACCTTAAAAAAGATTTTACAATCTATAAATATTTATGAAAAAAAGTAAGATTTTAGATTTTACAACAACCGAAGAACTAATGCATTTTTTGGTCGAAAATCAAGAAGAAAATCCTCTCTATAAAAATGTGATAAAGAAGTTTGAATATGAAAATGAGTTACTAAAACTGCAATCAGAGTTAGTAAATCTTCAAAATTGGATTTCGACAGAAAAGAAAAAAGTTGCAATCATTTTCGAAGGACGAGATGCTTCAGGAAAAGGAGGTACAATTCGCCGTTTTCGCGAGCATCTTAATCCGCGTTCTATGCGTGTTGTTGCATTGAATAAACCTACAGAAGTCGAACAAAATCAGTGGTATTTTAATCGTTATATCAAAGAGTTACCAAATGCTGGTGAAATTGTTTTTTTTGACAGAAGTTGGTACAACAGAGCAGTTGTAGAGCCAGTTATGGGATTTTGTACCGAGCAACAATATGAGCAATTTATGGTGCAAGTTTCAGAATTTGAACATATGTTGTACGAATCAGGGACATATATTGTCAAATTGTGGTTTTCTGTGACTAAAGAGGAGCAGCAAACACGTTTTGATTCGAGGTTAAATAATCCGCTTAAAAAGTGGAAATATAGTCCAGTCGATGCAAAAGGACAAGAGCTTTGGGATGAATTTTCGCATTATATCAATCAAATGTTTACGCGCACGCACAACTCTTTTTCGCCTTGGATTATTGTCAACGCAAATGATAAAAATACGGCAAGATTAGAATCTATTCGTTATGTGCTTTCTTTGTTTAATTATAAAGGAAAAGAGGATGCCGAAGTAAATTTAATGGTAGATCCAAATGTGATTGAACGTTATTATCGAATGGTAAAAGAATTGAATCATTAATTTTAAATTGTAAGAAAATGGAGCTAAAACCGAAAGATTTAAAATTAATCGAAACCAAAAAAGGTCTTGTTGGACTTTTACAATCTGATCATGGAAAGTTGAATTTTGCGAAAGCCTTGCGTACTGTAAAATATGAAAATAGGATAGAGCAATTACAAGAAGAATTGATAAAATTACAAACTTGGGTAGCCGAAAATAAACGAAAAGTTGTGATTGTTTTTGAAGGTCGAGATGCAGCTGGGAAAGGAGGTGCAATTCGTCGAATTGTAGAACATCTAAATCCTCGTGAACATAGAATTATAGCACTGCCAAAGCCTAATGAAGTAGAACGAGGACAATGGTATTTTCAACGTTATGTTCGTCAGTTACCACGTGCAGGAGAAATTGTTTTTTTTGATAGAAGTTGGTACAATAGAGCTGTTGTAGAGCCTGTAAATGGGTTTTGTACACAAGAGGAATATGAAACTTTTATGAACGAGGTAAATGATGTCGAGAAAATGTGGATTAATTCGGGAATATATTTGATTAAAATTTATTTTTCGATTACAAAAGAACAACAAGCAAAACGTTTTGCAGATATTGTAAATTCACCAACCAAACGATGGAAGTATAGCTCTGTAGATCAAAAAGCGCAAGATTTGTTTGATGTTTATTCAGCTTATAAAGATGTAATGTTTACGAAAACAAATACAGATTTTGCTCCTTGGAAAATCATTGATGCCAACAAAAAGTACAAGGCTAGAGTAGAGGCGATGGAATATATTTTGTCTAAAATACCTTATGATGATAAAAATAAACGTATTTTGAAACATCAAAACTTAGAAGAAGAAAATTAATTATCAAACCTAAAACTATGGCTGAATTTGATTTAAATGATTTAGAAAAAATAAATAATAAGCAAGAAATCATTGATTTTTTGGTTAGACATGATATTATAAAAGAAAAGAAGTTCAAAGAACAACTCGCTTATGAGAAAGAATTAAAAGAACTTCAAGAAAAATTGTTAGAAATACAATCTAAAGTTATTCAAGAGAATAAACGTGTGTTAATTATTTTTGAAGGTCGTGATGCAGCTGGAAAAGGAGGAACAATTTCGAGAATAACAGAATTTCTAAACCCTAAAAAATATCGTGTTGAAGCATTACCAAAGCCGACTGAAATAGAACAAGGACAATGGTATTTTCAGCGATATTTTAAAGAATTACCAAATGCAGGTGAAATTGTATTCTTTGATCGTTATTGGTATAATCGTGCTGTTGTAGAGCCTGTTTTCGGATTTTGTACGGAAGAACAACATACAAAGTTTATGAAACAAGTAGTAGAAGTAGAAAAGCTTTTGCAAGATGATGGAATTATTTTGGTTAAAATTTTCCTGTCGATTTCGAAAGAAGAACAAGCAGAACGATTACAAGATCGGAAAGATGACGAATTGAAACAATGGAAATTAGGGGCATTGGATCAAAAGGCACAAGAGTTATGGGATGTTTATACCAATTACATTGACAAAATGTTTCAGCAAACAGGAACAGAAAGTTCATCTTGGCTAGAAATTGTGACAGATGATAAAAAAACTGCTCGACTTTTAGCGATGAAATCAGTCGTAGCACAATTAACAAATCAATCTTTTGAAAATGATTTAATAAAAATTCATTCATAAAAGAAAGAGAATCATTTGTATAATCAAGATTTTTGATTAATTTTGCATCCACATTGTTCAACCTCTGACGAAAGACGTTTAAGTTGCTCAATTCAAATAAATTGAAATTATAATAATGGAAAATTTAGTAAAATACGTACAAGAGAAATACGTAGCTAAAAAAGAGTTCCCAGCTTTCGCAGCAGGTGATACTATTACAGTTTATCAAGAAATTACAGAGGGTGGAAAAACTCGTGTTCAGTTCTTTAAAGGGGTTGTTATCCAAAGAAGAGGACAAGGAACTACAGAAACTTTCACAATCCGTAAAATGTCTGGAGATGTTGGTGTAGAGCGTATCTTCCCAGTTAACATGCCAGCGTTACAAAAAATTGAAGTAAACAAAAAAGGTAAAGTTCGTAGAGCTCGTATCTTCTACTTCAGAGCATTACGTGGTAAAAAAGCTCGTATCAAAGACGCTGCTTACTAAAAACTGCTTTTTTAGGAAAAATATAAAATCCGTTCGATTATCGAACGGATTTTTTTTGGCTGATTTTGAAAGTTTAATATAAAATATTAAATTTTACCATTTCTTAACATTCTATTAAGAGTTGAAAAAATAGTTTAATATTTTATTGAAACAAGTAATCCCTAAAATTATTCTATATATTCTTTTATTACTTGGTTTATTTTTGTATTTGAATTGTAGAGTAATTCTTAAGTGTTTTTTTTAATACTTTTATTGTTAACAATTTTAACACAAGAGATGAGAAAAAAACAATTTAGAATTTTTAGTCTTCTTTTTGTTCTTGGATCGTTTGCTTATGCTCAAACTACAGGTCATGTAAAAGATTCTGATGGTTTTCCAGAAGCAGATGTAGAGGTAAAAATAAAAGGGACTGATAAGGCAGCTTACACAGATGAAAATGGAGATTTTAATATTGATGCCAAAATCGGTGATATTTTAATTATTAAAGGCAAGGAAATTACCGTTACTTCTGAGAATTTAGGAGATTTATCCACTCAATTAAATCCTAAAAGTGAGAATATAGATTTAGGAACTGCAGTTGTAACTGGATATTCTACACAACGTAAGGAAGAGGTAACCGCTGCAGTTTCTGTTGTAAATGCAAAAGACTTAATGGATGCTAAATCTCCGAACATTACCAATTTATTACAAGGTAAAGTTGCAGGTCTTAGAATTACAAGTAGCTCTGGACAACCAGGTTCAACGGCTTCATTACGTTTAAGAGGAAAAACAAGTATTTCTGCAGGAACAGATGCTTTATGGGTAGTTGATGGAGTGATTTATCATGGAACACCAAATATTAATCCAAATGATGTTGAAACAATTTCTGTATTAAAAGATGCTGCTGCAACTGCGCAATATGGTTCTCGTGGAGCGAATGGAGTAGTAGTTGTAACAACTAAAAGAGCCAGAGGAAATGGATTGGTTGTAAATGCAGATTATTCTACAAGTTATAATCGTTTCAATCCAGGGAAATTCGAAGTAATGAACGGAAATGAATTATATAATTTGTTTCTGTCGTACTTCATGACTTCGTAGACTTTAAATATAATTATTTTAGTTTTAATTTTAGTATTTCATAAGGAGTTTTT
>NZ_JACAGG010000038.1:0-29853 GCF_030324375.1 Empedobacter sp. R132-2 | reverse complement strand
ATAAATTTAATAAAATAAATAAGGTGAGTTACTAAACCCACCTTAATTTATGTTTACACAGTTTTTTGGATATTGCCAATTAAATAACAAAAGCCACTCTGCGAGTGGCTTTTACATTACTAAAAAATATCTAAAGAATTAATTGATTTATAACCAAGTTACAACGCCTGAATCTACACAGTAATTTGCACCTATTATCTTGATTTTCCCTTCTTTTTCTAAGGTGTTCAAGGTTGTACTTTGGTTACGAATATCTTCTATTGTTTGTATAACGTTTTGGTGATTTAATCTTTCTAATAAATCTGCATTTTTAGAAGAACGTTCTTCACCATCTTTTATAATTTCGTCGATAATTGGATTGAAATGATCAACCAAATGACACAAATTATTCATTCCAGTTTTGTGAATTGCTTCAGCATCTAATCCGCCTTTCAAAGCGCCACATTTAGAGTGTCCTAAGACAACAATCAATTTAGAGCCAGCTACATTTGTTCCAAATTCCATCGAACCTAAAATATCTTGATTAACGAAATTACCAGCAATTCGTACACTGAAAATATCTCCTAAACCTTGATCGAAAATAAGTTCCGCAGAAGTACGGCTATCAATACAGCTCAAAACAACCGCAAACGGCCATTGTCCCTCTCTTGTATCATTCACTTGTGAAAGTAAATCTCTGTTCGCTTTTAAATTTTGAACAAATCTTGCATTTCCTTCTTTTAAAAATTCTAATGCTTTTTCTGGAGTTGTCGTTGCTTGAGTTTCTGATGTATGTGCTTTCATTTTATTTAATTTTATTGTGTTTGTTTTAATTTTTATATTTTTCAGATTAATGAGCTCCGGCAACTAATACATAACCAAAAAACTCTCTGAATGATGGGGGATTATCGACTGTTCCACGTTCGGAAATTAGTCGAATATTAATGTTATTATTTTTTGCTTTGACTTTAAATTCATCTAAATATTCAATAATATCATAATCTAAAATTCGTGTTTTACGAACATCTAATTCAAGATTAGAACCAGGTTTCAAACCATCTAATTCTTTTACAATTGCACCGCGGTTTACAAACGTTACCTCTTCAGCAAAATTCATATGGAAAACATTTCCTTCTTTCACCAACATTACGTGCGAGTTATTGTACGATTTGATTAACGAAACTACCACACCAACAATAAGACCAATAATGATACCTTTTAATAAATCTGTTGCCAAAATTGCAATAACTGTTACTGCGAATGGAATTAACTGATCTTTTCCTAATTTTTTCATGTCCAAGAATTGTTTCGGATTACCTAATTTGTATCCAATAACCAATAGGATAGAGGCTAAAACCGCATTTGGAATTAAATTTAAAAACATTGGAATAGAAATTACACTTACTAATAATAAAACACCGTGTGTAATTGTCGAAAGTTTTGTAAGTCCGCCACTCATTGCATTTGCAGATGAACGTACAATAACTTGCGTAACAGGTAAACCTCCTATTAAACCAGCTAAAGAGTTTCCGACACCTTGTGCAATCAATTCTCGATTTGTAGGTGTTTGACGCTTTAAAGGATCTAATTTATCAGTTGCTTCTACAGATAATAAAGTCTCTAATGATGCTACAATTGCGATGGTAAATGCCACTTGCCAAACCATAGGATTTGTTAATCCAGAGGCAAAATCAGGCATAGTAAATTGTCCTAAGAAATCTGAAACACTTTCAGGAACAGGAACTTTTACTAATAAATTGTGATCGATAGAAAATACTTCGTGGTTAGTATCACCAATTGTAACTTGGTACAAAATACCCACTAATACAGCTACTAATGATCCTGGTAATAATTTGAAAAAGTTTGATTTTTTTCCTAAAATATTGTCCCAAACAATCAAGATAAATAAAGAGATTGCTGTAATAATAATCGCTCCTGGCGTGATAAAATCTAAACTAAAATTACTAAAACTAAATGTTTCTGTATAGCCTAACGCTAAGGGAATTTGTTTCAAGAAAATTGAAATACCAATGGCACACAACATTCCTTTAATCACCGAAGATGGAAAATAATAACCAATAACTCCGGCTTTTAGAATACCTAGTAATATCTGAAAAATTCCGGCGATAACAACCGCCACTAAAAATAGTTCGTAAGCACCCAAATCTGTAATAGCAGTTAAAACAATAACGACCAAACCAGCCGCTGGACCAGAAACACCAATTTGAGATTTAGAAATAAGACCAACAACAATTCCTCCTACAATTCCCGCAATAATTCCGGCAAATAAAGGCGCACCACTGGCCAACGCAACACCTAAACATAAAGGCAATGCAACGAAAAAGACAACAATACTCGCAGGTATGTCCTTTTTCCAATTTTGAAAAAGATTCATAATAGTTTTAAAATGAATTATTTAATAATTTGAAATGATAAAAATAAATTTGCTGTTCCATTCAATAGATTTGAATAGAATGATGCAAAAAATCAATTAAAAAATTAAACTAATTCTGGAGGTGGAGTTGTCACACCATTGTCTAAAGACGCATATGCATTAGAATGATGAAAATCCGAATGTGTAGTTTGTTTCACATTAAAAAATGTAAACAATTTTATTTCGTGGAAATAATGTATTTTTTCTGTGATTTCGCTCGAAGAATTTTTCTGATTATTTTCTTCTTCAGTTGAAGTTTGAGAAAACAAAGCTTTTTGATCATTGTCAGAAGAATCTTTTTTGTCTTGTTGCTCCATTCTCATCTGATAATCTACATAACCCGCCAACCCTTGCATGTTCGTACTGAACACCAAAAGAAGCGTGAAAAAAATTCCAATGCTATGTTTTATCAGGTAGTCTTTCATTATGTCACAAAAATATATTTTAATTTTTAATTACAAAATAGAGAACATCATTTTTAATAAATATTTATCATTTTATTTTATGACGCTTAACAATGTTTATTGATTTTAAATATTGTCTAGATATAAAATTGATATCATAAATCATTTTTACTCAATTTTTTTAAGAATAAATTTGCAAAAAGTTAAATTTTGAGAAAGTATATAAGTGTAATGTTTTTAGTTGCTTTGGTTGCAACTACTTTCGGGCAAGGAAAAAATAATAAAGGTAAATTTTATGTTTATTGGGGTTGGAATCACGCGCAGTATACAAAATCAGATATTCAGTTCAAAGGAGATGGATACGATTTTACATTAGATAATGTAGCAGCTCATGACCGTCAAACTTCTTTTGGAATCAAGTATTTCAATCCAAGTTCTATGACGATTCCGCAATATAACTTCCGTTTAGGTTACTTTGTTTCGGATAATTGGAATATCTCTTTTGGGATTGATCACATGAAATATGTGATGGATCAAGACCAAGTTGTAAAAATGAATGGTCACATCAATACAGGTTCAGATTACGATGGAACATATAATAATGTTGATCAAAAATTAACAGAAGATTTCTTAACATTTGAACATACAGATGGTTTGAACTATGCTAATTTAGAGGTTCGTCGTTTTGATAATATTCAACATTTTCCAATTACAAAAAACGGAAAAGGAATCGATGTTAACGTAACAGCTGGTTTGGGAGCAGGGATTTTATATCCACGTTCTAACGTAAAATTGATGGGTAACGAACGTTATGATGAGTTTCACTTAGCAGGTTTTGCTACAGCTGCAATGGTTGGGATCAACTTTACTTTTTGGGATTATTTCTTTGTACAAGCCGAATTAAAAGGTGGATATGCTAATTTGAGTGATATTCGTACAACTGCAAACAAAGCGGATAAAGCAAAACAGGATATTGTATTCTCTCAACAAAATTTAGTTTTTGGAGCAATTATTCCAGTTTTTACTCATAAAAATAAGTTAAACTTTTAATTAAGTGGTTTAATATAAAATATATAGCCTAAATTTAAGAATCGATTAGACGATTTGAAAAAATTATTAGCGGAGACATCATTTAAGTACAATTTGTACTGGATGATGTCTTTTTTTATTTATAAATTTTACCTTTCTCCATAAAGAATTGTTACTTTTACAATTATTTAGATTTGAAATTAACATGAATAGATTTTCTGTATTAGTCGCAAGTATCTTGATATCGACAACAGCAATGGGACAAAAAGTAATGACGCCAGAACTTCTTTGGCAAGTAAAAAAAGTAGCTCCAGTTGGAGTAACGAAAGATCAAAAATATCTGATTTACAAAGTAACTTCTACTAACGTAAAAACACAAGAAGACACATCGAAAACGTATATGATTTCGTTGGCAGGAGGAAAAGCTTCGGAAATCGAAGATTATAAAACGCTTTTGGCTGATGAATCGTTGAATAAATCTCAACAATATAAAGCAGAAACTGATAAAGTTAAATTACAAAAGGTTTTTGGTTCTGATTATTATCCAGAAATGGATAAATCAAATGTGCAGATTTATAACGAATTAAATTACAGACATTGGGATACTTGGAATGATGGTAATTACGATCATTTATTTGTATCAGAAAATAAAGAAGGTTCGACTAAAATTGATGTTTTAAAAGACGAACCATATTCAGTTTCAGAATTTGTTTGGACGCCAGATGGAACAAAAGTTTTGTATGTTTCTAAGAAGAAATTCGGAACAGATTACGCATTAAGCACAAATACAGATATTTATCAATATGATTTAGCAACGAAAACGACGAAAAATATCACAGAAGGAAAAATGGGTTATGACAATACACCAAGTTTTTCTTCTCAAGGAGATTTTGCGTTTTTGAGCATGGAGCGCGATGGTTACGAGGCAGATAAAAATGACTTAATCGTTCGTCGTGGTGATATCGAAATGAATATTACAAAACATTGGGATGGAACCGTACAAGGTTATAAATGGAGCAATGATGGTAACAAAATTTATTTCAATGCGCCAGTAGGAGGAACAATTCAATTATTTGAGGTTGATGTAAACTTCAAAATGAGAAAAATGCCTTTTATCAAACAAATTACAAAAGGTGATTTTGACATTGCAGACATCAAAGAAATTGTTGGTAATAAAGCAATTGTTACAAAAACAGATATCAATCACGCTGCAGAAATTTATGTAGTTGATTTAAAATCTGGAGCATTAACGCAATTAACAAACGAAAACAAAGACATCTTCGATAACATTGCGTTGAGTGATGTAAAAGCACGTAAAATTAAAACTACAGACGGAAAAGAAATGCATGCGTGGGTAATTTATCCGCCAAATTTCGATCCGAATAAAAAATACCCAACTTTATTATATTGTCAAGGTGGACCACAATCTGCTTTAACTCAATTTTATTCTCCTCGTTGGAATTTTCAATTAATGGCAGCGCAAGGGTATATTGTAATTGCACCAAACCGTCGTGGAATGCCAGGTCATGGAGTAGAGTGGAATGAGCAAATCTCGAAAGATTGGGGAGGACAAGTAATGCAAGATTATTTGGCTGCGATTGATGATATTTCGAAAGAATCTTATGTAGATAAAGATCGTCGTGGTGCTGTTGGTGCATCTTACGGAGGATATTCTGTTTATTATTTAGCAGGTATTCACGAAGGTCGTTTCAAATCTTTTATTGCACATAATGGTGTTTTCGATTTGAAATCGATGTACGGAACTACAGAAGAAATTTTCTTTACAAACTGGGATGCTGGTGGAGCTTGGTGGGAAACAAATAACAAAGCTGCGCAAAAAACGTATTCTAAATTTGATCCAAGTAGTACAGAATTAGTAAATAAATGGAATACGCCAATGTTAATTTATGTTGGAGGTCACGATTATCGCGTGCCAATGGGACAAGGACAAGAGGCTTATCAAATTTTACAATTGAAAGGAATCAAATCTCGTTTCATTTATTTCCCTGAAGAAAATCATTGGGTGTTAAAACCACAAAATTCTGTGATTTGGCATACAGAATTTTTCAAGTGGTTAAAAGAAACCTTGTAATTAAATTGATTTATAAATCATAACTATAATTTAAAAGTGCAATTTCTATAGAAATTGCACTTTTTTTATTTCTTTGAAAATCAATGACAATATCTAATAAACGAACCAATTATTTTTTAAAATTTTGTAGAGTAGAATAATCGTTGTAAATTCAAAACATAAGTCAAAACCCAATTTATGAGTAAGGATAATAACAAAATATATTTTTCGAATAGCCCATTTACAAACGGACACAAAGTAATAGATTTTGTTTGGAGTGCTCGCCTTGATGAAAATTTTGACCTTTGGATGGATCTTCATTTAGAGTCAGATAATTATGACGAAGAAGAAGAATATAAAGATGATTTGGATGAAATAGATGACATTTCTGAAGAGAATGCCGAAAAGCAACTTTGGATTAATTATGATCACGCAATTATCTCAAGTACATATTGGAACAATAAAGGAATAAAGATCGAAAATGATGCGCAATTAGATTTTAATCAACTCAATAAAAAAACATTCGAAATTGATCCTCTTCCAGTAAATCTTGACGAGTCAGAAAATCTTGCTTTTGGTATTTCGATGTTAGGAAATGACACGGTTGCTCAGCACGAAATTACGTTTTTAGACACAGAAGAATTTGGTGTTTTTGACATCAAATGGAAAGGAAAAATTGCCAATACATATTTGGGAGAAACCGATTTTGATTACGATTTTTATGTCTACATGAAGAACATAAAATTCAACGGAATCAAGGTTCATCCATCGTTAGAAAAAGAAAAAGTTACAGCGTTTTTTGAGAATCGTTTAACTCATTTTAATGATTTCGAATTAGTGGATACCGACGAATTAGAGTTGGAAAATTATATTCTGAAAATTAAAAGACAAGAAGAGTAAAATAATTTTAAATTACTTCGATTTTTATATTAATTTTATTATACTCTAAGCACCCATTATATGATCAACCAAATCATCAAAAATTGTGAAGACGAAGAAATTCAGTTTCTCAACGAAATTCAACCTTTTGGCTATTTGATCGGAATTCATAAAAATTCGCATCAAATTGAATTTTATTCTCAAAATATTGATGAATTATTTCAAATTTCGGCAGAAAATGTTTTAAATCAAGACATCAATCAACTTTATAATTTTGAGCTTGATTTTGACGAAGTTTTGAATTTAGATCAAGGCGAATTTTGTAGAACTCACCTAAAAATTAATTCGAAAACATATCATTTAACTTCTTATCATTTTGATGAGCTGATTTATTTGGAGTTGGAAGAATTGATTATTTTAGAAAACAGATTAGCTTATTATAATTTTTCGGAACAAATTCTTTATTCCAAATCGATAGACGCAACTTGGGATAGGTTGATTTCATCTATAAAAAAATTAATTAATTACGACAGAGTCATGTTGTATAAGTTTTTGGAGGATGGAAGTGGAGTCGTAATTGCGGAAGAAATTGATAATGGATTAGACTCTTATTTGGGCTTACGATTTCCAGAATTTGATATTCCCAAACAAGCGCGCCAATTGTATTTAGAGAAAAAAAGTCGTTTGGTAGCAGATGTTAACAGCAATAGAATTTCTTTAATTGCGACGAATCATCAAAAAATAAACTTGATGTACTCTTCTGTTAGAGCACTTTCCCCGATACATCTACAATATTTACGCAATGCAAATTGTGCTGCAAGTTTCTCTATTTCTATTGTGATTAATGAAAAATTGTGGGGAATTGTAGCGTGTCAGAATTCTGAACCAAAATTTATTCCAAATCAGGTTCGTTTGCAAACCGAACTTTTGACGCGTCAAGCTAGATTAACTTACGTAAATTTTAAAGCAACTGAACGATTAAAGTTTCAAAATTATTTTAATGAAACTGCAATCAAGCTGAAAGAAAATCTTTTAACAGAAGAGAATCTTCAGCAATCAATGAACAATAATTTAAAAGAGGTTCTTAACCTTACAAAGGCAAATGGAATTGCATTGGTTAATTTTGATGATGTTTTTGTGGAAGGAGAAACACCAGATAAACATGAGATTTTACGTATAAAAGAGTGGGCATTTAAAAGAAACTCGGCACGTTTATTCACTTCAAATACTTTTTATTTAGATTATGGACAAGAACTTAATCTTAGTCCAAATTCGGCAGGAGTAATGTTTTGTTTTCTAAATCAAACGTACGAACATTTTATTATTTGGTTCAAAAAAGAACAAGTTCAAACTCTAAATTGGGCTGGAGAACCTAATAAAATAAAACATGTAGATGAAATACTTAGTTTTTCGCCTCGAACTTCTTTCAAGATTTGGCAAGAAAATATTAAGAATAAATCATTTATTTGGTTAGATAAAGAAAAATATGTTGCCAAAGAAGTAATAAAGTTAATTATAGAAACACTTCATTTACAATCATTCAAAATTCATAGTTTATATGAGCAATTAAAGGAAATAAATGACGAATTAGACTCATTTTCGTATACTGTTTCTCACGATTTACGTACACCTTTATCAGTGATGAAATTGAATTGTCAAATGATTCAGCGTACGTTAGAACATGACGAAATTAAAAGTGATCGATTAAAAAGTGTTATAGATGAAATAGATCGAATGACGCAAATGATGCAAGATCTTTTGGCGCTGAGTAAAGCAAAAAAATCTGAAATTGTTTTGTCTATAATCGAAACCAAGCCAATTATAGAGAAGATTGTGCACGATGTTTTATTGTATTATAAAACTAATGATACACAAGTTGTTATAGAAGAAGTGCATAATGTTTTGGGAGATAAAACAATGTTTTATGAGGTTTTTTTGAATATTATTGGAAATGCAATAAAATATTCTTCCCAAGCAGAACATCCAATCATAAAAATATGGTCCGAATTGAATGAGGAGGAGGTTATTTTTAAAGTAAAAGATAACGGAATCGGAATAAAACAGGAAGATTACAACAAGATGTTCAAGCTATTTAGCAGAATGTCTAACACAGGAAATATCTCTGGAAATGGTGTAGGGCTTTCTATTGCGCACAGAATGATGGATAGAATGAATGGTGGTATATCTTTTGAAAGTAAAGTAGGAGAAGGAACAACTTTTATATTAACATTTAAAAAAATCTAACGAATGCTATCTGATTATTTAAAAGAAAAAACAGCGGTTTATCACAAAGAAATTGAAGATAAATTAGAATCGAATAAATTGTTTAACAGCACATTTACAGATAAAAATTATTATAAAATGTTGCAGGTTAATCATATTTTTCTAAAATCGTATGAAGATTCTATTAAAGAATTTTTGAATGAAAAAGACTTAGAAAATTTAGCCTTAACAAAACTCAATAAATTGTCTTTGATTGAACAAGATATCAATGAGTTAGGTTTAGAAGAATTGAATGTACCAAAACAATTCGAGCTTCGAAATAGAGCCGAAGCAATTGGAGCTTTGTATGTGATAGAAGGTTCTATGCTTGGCGGAAATGTAATTGCAAAAACACTGAAAAAGTATCCTTTTTTAGAGAATAAAAGTTTCAATTATTTTGGACATTACGGCGAAAACCTTGGTCAAATCTGGAAAACTTTTATTGGTTATATTAATCAAGAATTTACAACTGAAGAAGAGCAACAACAAGTTTTTGAAGGGGCAAAAAAAGCCTACGAAGATTTGATAAGTTTTGCTTAGAAAAAATATTTTTAAATAAGACCTCTTTAGTTTCGACTAAAGAGGTCTTATTTTTTTATGAAGTAATTAAAATTATTGATTAGATTAATTATATTAGTAATTAATAAAAATAGTGCATTTTACTTTTGTTTTTCCATTTAGCTTGACTTTCATATAATCAAGTGTAAATTATCCTAACCAAGATAAGACTATTTTATCAGATTATTAACTGTCAATCCAATCATCAAATGATCGGTATGAGATGCTTTAAGACTTTGTAACATATAACCAGCTTCTAAACTAAAAGTTGGCGAAATAACGTAACCAAAGCTTAAACCAAGTCGATTTCTATCAAACGTTTTATCTTTTACAGCTTGTAGAAAAATCTCATCATACGCTTTCAAATACCACGTGTTTTCGATTAATTTGGCATTATTTAGCGGAACAGTTGCAGTCAATTGATAACGAAATCTAAATTGTGTATCATTTTCTAAAAAGCGTTCTTCGACACGAAAGCGATGCGCGAAATTAAAACGTTGTAAAGCATGTTTTGTATTGAATTGTTGATACAAACGATGTTCGTGACTATGAGCATAATCGTCTGTAGCAGTAGGAGTTCTGTTTTGAATGTAGGCGTAACCAGCTAAAATTGTATTGTTATTTTCGGTTAAGTTGTAACCAATTCCTCCACGAATCAAAAGTTGTTGTAACTGATCTAAATCTTCGTACGAACGATATTGTATATCCGACTGAAAATTAAAATCTTTATTGATTTTTTGATTGATATTTAAGGTATTCCAAGTTCTAAAATTACTTTCTTGTGCATGCACACCGAAGTTGGCTAAAACAATAAAACAGGCTAATATTTTCTTCATTCATTCAATTTTAACGAAAAATAAAAAAAGACACGAAAACGAATCGTGTCTTTTGTCATTATAAATTAAATTTATTTTGTTACATTTTCACTTTTGGTAGAATATCTTTTCCAAAAATTTCGATAGATTTCATCATATCCAAGTGATTTGGCGCTCCCACGTCCATGTGTGCAGAAAAACGAGTTAAACCAAACATTTCCTGATATTTCAAAATACGATCAACCGCTAAAGAAGCGTCTCCAACAATCAAATGTCCATTTGTAGAACGTCCATAGTCAAACTGTGGTTTTGTATATTTTGGCCAACCTCTACTTGCTCCAATTCTATTCATTTGTGCACCATAAATTGGAAAATATTCTTCTGCAATTTTTTCGCTATCTTCTCCAAAAAAAGAGTGCATGTGAACGCCAATTTGCATCGTTTTAATATCATGACCATTTTCGATATAAACTTGTTTATAAATTTCGAACAGATAGTTAAAATCAGCAGGATTGCCTCCAATAATCGCGAAAATAATAGGTAAACCTAATGTTGCAGCACGTACAATTGATGATTTTGTTCCGCCAACAGCAATCCAAATAGGTAGTTTTTCTTGCACAGGCTTTGGATAAACACTTTGATTAATAATTGGCATTCTAAATTTTCCGCGCCAATTGATTACTTCGTTTTTATTTAAATCTAAAAGTAAACGAAGTTTTTCATCAAAAAGAGCATCGTAATCGTTTAAATCATAACCGAAAAGAGGAAAAGATTCGATGAATGAACCGCGTCCAGCCATAATTTCAGCACGACCATTCGATAAATTGTCAACACTAGCAAAATCTTGATACAACTTTACGGGATCTGTAGAACTGATGACAGAAACGGCACTTCCCAACTTAATATTTTTTGTAACTGTAGACAAAGCAGCCAAAATAATTTCTGGAGAAGAAACTGCGTAATCAGGACGATGATGTTCTCCAATTCCAAAGAAATCTAATCCAATTTCGTCCATTAATTTTACTTCTTCTATAATCTCACTCATACGTTGTTGAGGAGTTTGTGTATAACCAGTTTTAGGATCAATATGTAGATCGCCAAACATTCCTATTCCTAATTCCATACTATTTTAGATTTAGTCAAATTTACGTATAGAATTTTAGATTTAAATTGATATAGGATAGTTAATAAAAGATCAAATTTGTATATTTAATGTTATATATTCTGTTATGGAAGAATTTTTAGCGAAATCGATTCAAAATGAATTGATTTTAATTTGTATATCGATTATAATTGGCGTTTTGATCGGTACGGAAAGAGAATATCGCAACAAATCTGCCGGTTTACGAACATTCATTTTAGTTAGTTTTGGTTCCTGTTTGTTTACAATTCTTTCGATCCGAATTGGAGTAGGAAATCCTGATCGATTGGCTGCAAATATCATTACGGGAATTGGATTTTTAGGAGCCGGAGTAATTTTTAAGGACGATAATAAAGTTGCAGGGATTACGACCGCAACTACTATTTGGGCGACTGCATCGTTGGGAATGTGTATTGGAGCGGGGTATGTTTATTTAGGTTTATTGGGAAGTGTTATCGTTTTGATTATTTTGGTTGGATTAACTTATCTTCAAAATTATATTGATGATTACCATAAAATTAAATATTATACAATTCTGACAAAGTCGAAAGAGGAATATGAATATTGTCAAACATTATTTAAAAAATTTGATTTAAAATTTTCGGTTGCTAAGCAACATGCTACAGATGGAAATGTTTCTACAACTTGGTTGGTTAGAGGTAAAAGTAAACAACATAAAATGTTGATGAAGCAATTATTAGATGATAAAATTATAAAAACCTATCAATTTTAATTAGCATGAAAAACCTAACAGATGACAAAAATATTTGGTTAGATGAACCGGAAGATCACGATTTTCCTGCTGCGCAAGATTATTTGGAATTAATTTTTAAGCCTGAAATAGCTACTTCACTTACAAATAAATTATCGAAAGCCGAAACAATCATCAAGAAATCCAAAGATATTTTTAGAGCGAGTAAATTGAGTTTGCTTCCTTTGGAAAATAGACATGTTCAAGAGAATTTCAAAAAAATAAAAGCAAATAAAAAGCTTTCTCCAATTTTGTTGGTAAGATCTGCGAACGAATTAATCATTGCAGATGGTTATCATCGCTTGTGTTGTAGTTATTATTTGACGGAAGATTTGGACGTTCCTTGTCGATTGATTTATGTCGAATAAAAAAGTGAAATCAAATCTTGATTTCACTTTTTTATTATCTAAATTCTATCCGTGTATAGCTTCTTTATTTCCGTAAGATTGAATCAAATTTCCTTCAAAATCCAACCATTCTTTCCAACGTTTGTCCACATCAACATCAGTTGAAAGTTTTCGAGCAAAATTTAAGAAAGTTGTGTAATGATTCGCTTCCGAAACCATCAAATCATAGTAAAACTTTGCTAATTCTTCGTCGTTTATATTTTGAGATAATGTTCTGAAACGCTCACAACTTCTTGCTTCAATCATCGCTGCAAATAATAGACGATCAACAAAAGCCATATTTCGAGAACCATCTTTTTTACAAAATTTCATCAATTGACCAACATAATCATCTTTTCGCTCGCGACCTAATTTGTATCCACGACGCTCGATAATTTCTACAACCATTTTGAAATGTTGCATTTCTTCGATTGCAATATCCGACATTTCCTGAATAAATTCGTCATGTTCAGAATTATACGCAATCATGGTAATCGCGTTTGTCGCCGCTTTTTGTTCACACCACGCATGATCTGTTAAAATTTCTTCTAAATTTCTTTCCGCAATATCAGCCCAACGTGGGTCTGTCAAAAGTTTTAATCCAAGCATTTTTCGAAAAATATTAAGTCCAAATTTACGAAATTATATTGTTTAAAGATTGAATGTGAAAAATCGTCTATTAAATGATTTTCTTTTCAATCATTTCTAATATCACATCCGATGCATGTTTGAAAGTTGGTGCTTGTTCCGTCAAACTTGCTGCATTTTTTTTGTTCACTTTAAAAATCAAATCTTTTTCAGTTGTAAATAATAAAGCATTTGTAAATGGATTTTTGATGTAAGAACTCAAAATTAAAAAAGTCTGTTCAACACTATGAAATTGCTCAACTTCTTCGGTTTTATAACGAAATGTGAAGGCAAAATTGTACTCATTATTTTCTAAAAGATGTAAACGAACAAATATATTTTTAAGATCAGTATCTCCAATAGTTTTGGCCATTGTAAGTTTTGCAAAAGTTCCTTCTTTGATACTTGATTTTACTTGCCCGAAAAATTCTTCAAAAACAGTTTGATAAGACATTTTATATAATTTTAGCTGCAAATTTACATTAAAATAAGCCAAATTGGGTGTATAATATTTAATCTTCCAATTAAGAAACAGAAAGTGTAATTTTGTGGGATGAAAAAACTTTTAATCATTGGTCAAGTTTGGCCAGAACCAACTTCTTCTGCGGCAGGAACTCGAATGATTCAGTTAATTGATTGTTTCCAAAAAGCTGAATTTGAGATAACTTTTGCCTGCGCTGCTTCAAAATCTGATTATAGTTTTGATTTGATTTTGAAAGGAATAAAAGAAGTTGTAATTCAGTTAAATGATGAAAGTTTTGATAATTTTATTAAACAATTAAATCCTGAAATTGTTCTTTTTGATCGTTTTATGATTGAAGAACAATATGGTTGGCGAGTTTCGAAAGAATGTCCAAATGCATTGAAAATTTTGGACACAGAAGATTTACATTTTCTACGAAATGCGCGACAAGAAGCAGCTAAAAAAGGAATAGAATTTACAGAAGATTTATTGTTTTCTGATTTAGCAAAACGAGAAATAGCGTCTATTTTACGCTGTGATTTATCGTTGATGATTTCGAAAAAGGAAATAGAAATTCTACAAAATCAATTTAAAATTGATGAAAAAATCTTGTATTATTTGCCTTTTTTAGAAAATGAAATTACAGAAGAAAAAATTAATTCTTGGAAAAGTTTTGAAGAAAGAGAATATTTTATGTTTATCGGAAATTTTATTCATGAACCTAATTTTAATTGTGTTCAGACCTTAAAAAAAGAAATTTGGCCAATTTTGAGAAAGAAACTTCCGAAAGCTGAATTACATATTTATGGTGCTTATGCAACGCAAAAAGTTTTGCAATTAAATAATCCTTCCGAACGATTTTTGATCAAAAGTAGAGCAGAAAATGCGCAAGAAACGATGTCAAATTACAAAGTTTTGTTGGCGCCGATTAATTTTGGCGCTGGTGTAAAAGGAAAGTTTGTGGATGCAATGCAAACTGGAACTCCTTCGGTTACGACTACGATTGGAGCAGAAGCAATGAAAGATAATTTTGATTGGAATGGTTTTGTAGAAGATGATTTTGAAGCGTTTGTGGAGAAAGCTATTTTGCTTTACAATAATGAGAAAGAGTGGGAAATTGCTCAACAAAATGGAATCAAAATTCTGAACGAGAATTACAATAAAAATAAATTTGAAGCTGATTTTTTAGAGAAAATTAAATCGATTGAAGCAAATTTAATCCAACATCGAAATCAAAATTTTATTGGTCAAATTTTGCAACATCATCATCATCAAAGTACAAAATATATGTCACTTTGGATTGAACAGAAAAACAAAAACCTTTCGAAATAGGGTGGTTTTTGTTGATTATTCTACTTTGAAGCTATTTACAATTTTGACAAAATCGCTTTTCATTATTTCTTGATTTTCGAAACTGCAATATTGTAAAATCTGATAGACAAATTCTTTCGTTTCGATTACAGTTTGCAAGAAATAAATATGTCCAGATTCGGGATCATTTGTTTCAAATTCGGTATAAGCATAATTGAATCCCTGTTCGTAGGCAACATAAGGTTTTTTGATATAATTAAACCCTTTTTGTGTTTTATATGGCTCGATAGAATTTAGCGTATAATCAATCATATCCAAATTAGAATCTGCCAATTTTAATTCATCTTTGTGTTCAAAAATCACAAATCCATACGAATTCGGCTTTGGAGCAAGACTTTCAAATTGAATAGTTGCATAATCATTTAACCCAACTGTACGTTGAAAATCTTTTGGAATAGTTAACGCAAACGATTCAGCTCCATGTATTTTCTGTTGAGCAAAAGCGGTAATACATGTAAAAAGAGAGGCGATGAATAACAATTTTTTCATTGGATGAATTTAGATGACGAATATAAAAAAAGCCTTGATTATCCCAAGGCTATAACGTTATTATTTAAAATAAATTGTTTATTTCGTTGAACAAGAATTATTTCCTGATTGACAAGGCGAAGTTCCTTCTACAATTTTAACACCTTCAACTTCTTTTATTTTACCAAAACCTCCAGCAACGTCAATCAAATTTTCGTAACCACGAGCGCGTAAAATTGAAGAGAAAATCATTGAACGATATCCTCCTGCACAATGTACTAAATAGGTTTCTTCAGGATCGATTAATTTCATAGATTCATTGATGAAATCTAAAGGAGCTGTAATTGCACCTTCTACGTGAGAAGTTTCATATTCACCTGGCTTACGAACGTCCAAAACTTTTAATTCAGTTTCATCAACTAACTCTACAAACTCTTCTGGAGAAACCGAAACAATTTCATCGAAATCTTTTTCAGCCTCAACCCAAGCTTGGAAACCATTGTTCAAAAATCCGATTACATTGTCATATCCGACACGAGCCAAACGTGTTACCGCTTCCTCTTCTTCACCAATTTCTGCAATTAACAAAATTGGTTGTTTGATATCTGTGATTAATGTACCAACCCAAGGTGCAAAATTTCCTCTAATTCCAATATTGATGGAGTTTGGAATAAATCCAGCTGCAAAAGTTTGAGGATCGCGAACATCTAAAATTAACGCATTTGTATCTTCCGCAACTTGCATAAATTCGTCTGGAAATAAAGCTTTATTCGCACGTTCTTTCACTACATCCAAAGATTCAACACCCAATTTGTTCATCATTACATTTTCTGGAAAATAGAATGGAGGAGGCATTAATCCTGAAGTTAATTCAGTAATAAATTCCTCTTTTGTCATAGAAGGATTCAAAGCATAATTCACTTCTTTTTGATGTCCTAGCGAATCAAAAGTTTCTTTACTCATGTTTTTTCCACAAGCAGAACCCGCTCCGTGTGCAGGATATACGATAATATCATTAGCTAAAGGCATAATTTTGTTTCGTAAAGAATCAAATAAATAACCAGCTAATTTTTCTTGCGTTAAGTCTGTATTTAATTTTTGAGCTAAATCTGGACGACCAACATCACCAATAAATAAAGTATCTCCTGTAAAAATTGCATAATCTTTACCGTTTTCATCTTTCAATAAATACGTTGTACTCTCCATGGTATGACCTGGTGTGTGTAAAGCTGTAATAGTTATATTTCCTAAAGAAAAAACTTCGCCATCAGTTGCGATATGTGTATCAAAATTTGGTTCCGCAGTTGGACCATAAATAATTGTAGCACCAGTTTTTTGCGCCAAATCTACATGTCCTGAAACGAAATCTGCATGAAAATGCGTTTCGAAAATGTATTTGATTTTTGCATTGTCTTTTGTCGCTTGATCGATGTAAGATTGTGTTTCTCTCAACGGATCAATAATTGCAACTTCACCATTGCTTTCTATATAATAAGCACCTTGCGCAAGACATCCGGTGTAAATTTGTTCAATTTTCATAAGAATGATTTAGTGTGTAAAAATACAAATATTTAAATTTAGAATTTTCCTCTGATGGATGAATTCTGATACTTTTCTTCTATTTAAACTCAAATAAGATTGATAGTTAACTTAAAATTTATGAATGAAATCATAGGTTATTTGGCAATCTTTTTTAGATTAATAAATAATTCGGTTTTAGCTCTTGGCGGAATAGAATTGTAACAATTTTCCATGACTTTGAAATCAAAATAATCATTGAAATACGTCTGATATTCAGTTTTATCACCTCCAAAAGGAGGCGTTTCATTTCCGAATTCTCTGTTGAATAATACACCAACTAATTTTCCGTTTTCGGTTAGCAGTTCATTCATTTTGATACTATAGCTTTGACGTAATTTTGGATCTAATGCACAGAAAAAAGTTTGTTCTAAAATCAAATCAAATTCACCATCTAACTCAAAAAAATCTTGATGAAGAACTTTGATATTGGGATTATGTTTAAATTTTTCTTTGATTTTTTCGACTACAATTTCCGAAATATCAATCAATGTAATATTCGTAAAACCTTGTTCCAAAAGATATTCTGCTTCGTAAGCATTTCCACAACCTGGAATCAGAATTCTGATATTTTTATCTTCCAATTGATCGATATACTCTTTTAGTGGAGTAGAAGGAGCTTTTAAATCCCAACCAGTTTGATTTGTGATGTATTTATCGTTCCAAAAATTTTCGTTCAGTTCCATACTTTAAATTATTGAATTATAAATTCTTCGATGAACATAAAAATTGCCATTAAAATAATGAAGATTGCAAATGTTCGTTTTAGAAATTGTACTGGTAAAAATTTGTTGATGTAGGTTCCGACAAGAATTCCAACCATAGAAATTCCAATGAAAACACTCAAAAAACTCCAATCAATTTTGATGTGTAAAGCATCACCAATAAAAAATCCGATAAGTGAATTGATGGCAATAATTACCAACGAAGTTGCCGAAGCTCTTTTCATATCTAATTTTGCAACCATCATTAATGCCGGAACAATCAAAAAACCACCGCCAGCACCAACCATTCCTGTTAATCCTCCGATTAAAAATCCTTGAATTAATAAAAGAGGATTTAGCTTATCATTTTTCTGATTAATTTGTTCTTCTTTCTTCCCTTTTAACATAGAAATAGCTGCGAAAACCATCAGAATAGCGAATAAACCAAACATTGCCATTCGACGTGTGACGATAAAATCGCCTATAGAAAATAAATTACTTGGCAGGGCAGGAATTAAAAATGCACGAACCAATGTAATTCCAACAACAGCTGGTAATCCAAATTGAAAAACGACTTTCCAATCAACCATTTTTTGCGAAGCTTGCTTTATTCCTCCAATCAATCCTGTCGATCCAACGATGCATAATGAATAAGCAGTAGCAATTTTTTCGTCGAAATGAAAAATATACGCTAAAATAGGAACGGCTAAAATAGATCCACCACCACCAAGAACTCCCATAATTAGTCCGATGAAGAAGGCACCTACAAAACCAAAAAACTCTATAAAATCCATTTTTTTCTCTCGATTTTTACAAATCTATAGCAAATACAATAACAATTACTATAGGTATATTATGAAATATTGTTGTAAATTAATACAAATGCCTACTAAATCAATAGACGTGTATTATTTTACTTTTTTTAATTATTATGCAAATTTGGTGTAACATTTTCAAAAAAACTGCTACTAATGTTACATAAGCATAATAGATAAAAACTTAAAAAATACTAAATGAAGAAAATTTTTATGTCTATCTTATTTGCAGGATCAGCATTATTTGGTCAGCAAATAAAATTTGATGAGTATACTCTAGCAAACGGATTGCATGTTATCCTTCATCAAGATAATTCTGCTCCAGTTATTACAACAGGTGTTATGTATCACGTAGGTTCGAAAGATGAGCAAGTTGGTAAAACAGGTTTTGCACACTTTTTTGAGCATTTATTATTTGAAGGAACAGAGAATATTAAGAGAGGTGAATGGTTCAAAATTGTTTCTTCTCATGGAGGTTCTAACAATGCGAATACAACAACGGACAGAACATATTATTACGAAACTTTTCCATCAAATAATTTAGAATTAGGATTATGGATGGAATCTGATCGTTTGCGTCAACCAATCATCAATCAAATTGGCGTCGATACACAAAAAGAAGTTGTAAAAGAAGAAAAACGTTCTCGTTTAGACAATCAACCTTATGGTAAATTTTCGTACGGAGAAGCGGTTAATCCTCATGTTTTCAAAAAACATCCTTACCGTTGGAGTGTAATTGGTTCTTTTGAGGATTTGAGTAATGCAAAATTAGACGATTTCAAACACTTTAGTCAAACTTTTTATGTGCCAAATAATGCTGTATTAGTTGTTGCGGGTGATTTTAATAAAGACGAAGCAAAGAAATTAATTGAGAAATATTTTGGTGTAATTCCAAGAGGAAAAGATGTTGTGAAAACTGTTGAGAAGGAAGATCCAATTACATCAGAAATTCGTGCAACAGAATATGATGCAAATATTCAGATTCCTTTATTGGCGATTAATTATCGTACGCCAGATAACAAATCAAAAGATGCTTATGCATTAGAAATGTTATCAAGCTATTTAACAGGTGGAAAATCATCAGTTTTATATAAAAAATATGTTGACGAGAAAAAAGAAGCATTACAAATATTTGCTTTCAATCGTCAAATGGAAGATTACGGAATTTATTCAATCGGAATTTTACCTCAAGGAGAAGTTTCTTTGGATAAATTAGAAGGAGATTTACAACAAGATATAGAAAAAGTTCAAACAAATTTGATTTCTGAAGAAGATTACCAAAAAATCTTAAATGGAATTGAAAATAGTTTTGTGGCTTCAAAATCGGGTGTTCAAAACATTGCACATGCTTTAGCGGATGCTTATATGTTGGGCGGAGATACAAATAAAATCAACGAAGAATTGAAAGTTTATCAATCTGTAACAAGAGAAGATATTCGCAATGTTGCTAAAAAGTATCTAAACAAAAACCAACGTGTAATTATTCATTATTTACCAGAATCTAAAAAAGCTGCAAAATAAAAAACAACCGAATTATGAAAACAAAAATATTATCTCTTGCAATCGCTTTTATGGCAGTTAGCTTAAATGCGCAAGTGGCGATTCCAATGCCAAAACCAGGTCCAGCACCGACGGTTAATTTAGGAAAATCGAACGAATTCAAATTAAAAAATGGTTTAACAGTTATCGTTGTTGAAAATCATAAATTACCACGAGTTTCTGCTACATTAACAATCGATAATCCTCCATATGCATTAGGTGCAAAAAAAGGAGCAGAGTCTTTGTTGGGCGAAATGTTGGGAACAGGAACAAAAACAAAATCGAAAGATGATTTCAATAAACGTATTGAGTTTTTAGGAGCTCGCGTTAATTTTTGGGAAGAAGGAGCTTCTGCAAGTTCTTTAACTAAGTATTTTAACGAGATTTTTGGTTATATGGCTGATGGAGCTATGAATCCAAACTTTACTGAAAGTGAATTTGCTGATGTTAAAAAACGTTACATCGAAGGTTTAAAGTCGAATGAAAAATCTGTAGAAGCAGCAGCATCTCGCGTTTCGAATATATTAGTTTATGGAAAAAATAATCCTTTCTCAGAATTTGATACACCAGCCCAAATTGAGAAAATTACATTGCAAGATGTGAAGGATTACTACAATACCTACTACAAACCAAACAATGCTTATTTGATTGTTGTTGGAGATATTTCGACAAAAGATGTAAAAGCATTGGCGGAGAAAAACTTTGATTCTTGGCAAACAGGAAAATTAAATATTCCAGCATTTCCAAAAGTAGAAGAAGTTACAAAAACGGAATTAAATGCGATTAATATGCCTAACGCAGTGCAATCTGTGGTCTCAGTTTCGTATCCAGTTCAGTTGACAAAGAAAGATCCAGATTATTATGCAGCGTTAATTGCGTCGTCTATTTTGGGAGGCGATTTTAATTCGAAATTGAATATGAATCTTCGTGAAGCGCATGGTTGGACATATGGTGCACGTGGTGGAGTTTCTGATTCTCGTTACATTGGACGTTTCAATACTAATGCAACTGTTCGTAACGAAGTGACGGATTCTGCTATCGTTGAGACGATGAAAGAAATTAAAGGAATGACGTTAAACAAAATTGATCAACAAACGTTGAATGATGTAAAAGCAAAATTCTTAGGAAACTTTATCTTGACTTTAGAAAGTCCTTCTACGGTTGCTAACCAGGCTTTAACGAAAAAGACAAATCAATTATCAGATAGTTTTTATGCAGATTATATCAAAAATATAAATGCTGTAACAATTGATGATGTTTTACGTGTTTCGAAAAAATATTTCCGTCCAGATCAAGCAAAAATCAATGTAACAGGTAAATTAGAGCAAATTGCACCAGCTTTAGAAAAATTAGGTTACTCAGTTAATTACTACGATTCTTTCGGAAATAAAATAGATAAACCAACTTCTGGTGCAAAAACTACAACTGTTTCAGTTGCTCAAATTACAGATAATTTTTTCAAAGCTATTGGTGGTACGGACAAAGTGAAAGCTGTAAAATCGATTGCTCAAAAAGGAAAAATTGACATGATGGGTAGAAATGGAGAATATATATCTAAATCTGCTGCGCCTAATAAAACTTTTGTAAGTTATAATATAGGTGGACTTATTATTAAACAAATTTTTGATGGTGAGAAAGGGTTTGTTTTTCAAGGACAAAAATTTGATTTACCAGCTGAAATGACAGATCCTTTAAAGAAAACAAATTCTTTGTTTGTACCATTGTCAGAAGGTTATAAATCGGCTAAAGTAGAAGGAATCGTTTCTGAAAACGGAGTTGAATATTACAAAGTTGTTGCTGCAGATATTTCTCGTACAGATTATTATGATGTAAAAACTGGCTTGTTAATGAAGTCTGAACAAAAAATGAAATCTCCACAAGGAGAAATGATTGCGACGACGATAAACAAAGGATATAAAACTTTTGAAGGTATTTTAATGCCAACAGAAATTTTAACAGAAGCTGGACCTCAAACAGCTAAAATAGTAATTGAATCAGTAGAAATTAATAAAAACGTTTCTGACGCAGATTTTAAATAACAATTCTTTTAAATATTTTTCAAATTAAAAGGCAATTCGTATTTTTCGGATTGTCTTTTTTTATACCACTATGATGAATAAAACCTCTTAGCGCAAAAAATAAGGTAATTAAAGAAGAGTATCAAGAGATTATAGATCAGCGTATGCTAGAATTGCGTAGAAAAACTTGAGATTAATAACTGAAAATTCTTTTTAAAAATGAATAAATCTTATTTTTGAGAAATTTTTAATCAAAAAACAAAATATATAATGGCAACAATCAATTGGCAAACGGTAAAGGAGTACGAAGATATCACGTTCAAGAAATGTGATGGAGTAATGCGTATAGCATTTAATCGTCCTGAAGTTCGTAATGCATTTCGCCCAAAAACTGTTTTCGAATTATTAGATGCTTTTCAATTAGCAGAAGAAGATCGTGAAGTTGGTGTAATTTTATTGACAGGAGAAGGACCATCTGCAAAAGATGGTGGTTGGGCTTTTTGTTCTGGAGGTGATCAACGCGTTCGTGGTGCAAAAGGTTATGAAGGACAAGATGGTGTTGGACGTTTGAATATTTTAGAAGTTCAGCGTTTAATTCGTTTTTCGACAAAAGTTGTTGTAGCCGTTGTAAATGGTTGGGCAGTAGGAGGAGGACATTCTTTGCACGTGGTTTGTGACATGACATTGGCTTCTAAAGAACATGCGATTTTCAAACAAACTGATGCAGATGTAGCTTCATTTGATGGTGGTTACGGTTCGGCTTATTTGGCAAAACAAGTTGGTCAAAAACGTGCCCGTGAAATCTTTTTCTTAGGATTGAATTACTCTGCACAAGAGGCTTACGATATGGGAATGGTAAATTTAGTTGTTCCGCATGACGAGTTAGAACAAGTTGCTTTTGATTGGGCACAAGAGATTTTAACAAAATCGCCAACAGCAATTAAAATGTTGAAATATGCATTCAATTTGGTAGATGATGGTTTAGTTGGACAACAAATTTTTGCAGGAGAAACCACACGTTTTGCATATGGTACAGAAGAGGCTGTAGAAGGTCGTAATGCATTCTTAGAAAAACGTCCAAGAGATTTTTCAAAATTTAGATAAGAAAATTTTCAAAATATAAACGAAAAGCGATGTTTAACATCGCTTTTTTTATTTCTATAAAATCAATTACTTTTACTCAAAACCTAATTAATTTGTGATAATAGATTTTCCTGTATCCATTGAAATTTTTGGACACTCAGTCTTAGTTCATCCTATTCTCGAATCGGTCGGAATTTTTATTGCGATGCGTTATTATGCATTTCTACGAAAACGAAACAAATCAAGTTTATCGACAACACAATCGTTTAGTATAATTATAGGCGCATTAATTGGAGCGCTTTTGGGCTCTAAAATAATTGGAACATTAGAAAATCCGCAAGCTCTTTTGGATGCAGAAAATCCTTTTCTCTTTTTCTGGACAAGTAACACAATCATAGGTGGTTTAACCTTTGGTTTAATTGGTGTAGAACTCACAAAAAAGATAATTAGATACAAAGAAAGTACAGGCGATTTGATTACTTTTCCTTTGATTTTAGCGATGATAATTGGACGAATTGGTTGCTTTTTAACAGGCGTTTATGAACAAACATATGGAATAGAAACAACATCTATTTTCGGAATGGATTTAGGCGATGGATTGTTACGTCATCCAGTTGCTTTGTACGAAATTGTTTACCTTATTTTGCTTTGGATAGTTTTAAAAATCGTTCAGAAAAAATATATTTATCCTTCTGGATATTTGTTTCAAATCTTTATGCTGGCTTATTTTGTGTTTCGTTTCTGTTTAGATTTTATCAAACCAATACATCCCATTTTTTTAGGATTAAGTTCTATTCAAATTACTTGTGTTGGTGTTATTTTTTATTATATCTTTAAGTTATCACAACTTAAATCTAACTAATGGAATCTTTATTTACAATTGTTTTTATTTTACTTCTTATTGGTTCTGTACTTTCTGTAGCAGGTTTTATTTTGTACTTATTTACAAAGAATAAAAATGAGATAGAAAGTGTAGAAATGTCTCTAAAACTAATGGTTTGGGGAATAGGGATTTTACTTGCTTCGGGTTCAATTTGTGGCTTAATTTTAATTGGAAACTAATATGATATATTCAGTAATATTTGCAGAAGGAGGATTTGGAAACGATTTTATTTATGTTATTATAGCAATTTTAGCAGTAATTGCACTTATTGGAGGCGCTGTTGGAACAGTAATTTCGCTAATCATAAATTCTATTTCTGGAAAAAGTAAATCTTCAAAATACTATTTAATGATTTTTGGAATGTGTGCATTGGTTACACTTATTATTTCAGGAATGGTTTGTGGATCTATGTAAACATCGTACCTTTCATTAAAACTTAAATCTACTTAAAACTTATATTATGCCGGTTAGAAATTACACGTATTACGATTATACAATTTCACTTTGTCCAGAATGTTTAAAACGTGTTGGTGCAAAAATTATTATCGAGGACGAGAATGTTTTTATGACAAAACGTTGTCCAGATCATGGTTTCTTCAAAACAAAAATAGCAACGGATGTCGATTATTATAAAAACATAAGAAATTACAATAAAGCATCAGAAATGCCTTTGCATTTTGAGACAGATGTAGAATATGGTTGTCCGTACGATTGTGGTTTGTGTGTCGATCACGAGCAACATTCGTGTTTATCAATTGTTGAGGTGACGGATCGATGCAATTTAACGTGCCCTACTTGTTACGCCATGTCATCGCCACATTACGGTTCTCATCGTAGTTTAGAGCAAATAGAAGCGATGTTTGATACCATTGTTAAAAATGAAGGCGAACCCGATGTGGTTCAAATTAGTGGCGGAGAGCCAACAATTCATCCACAATTTTTTGAGATTATGGAAATTGCAAAATCAAAACCAATTAAACATTTGATGTTGAATACAAACGGAATTAGAATTGCGAATGATCCAGGTTTTGCAGAAAAATTAGCAACTTATGCACCAGAATTTGAAGTTTATTTACAATTTGATTCATTTAAAAAAGAAGTTTTAGAAGATTTTCGAGGAAAAGATTTGACAGATGTTCGAATGAAAGCTTTAGAAAAATTGAATGAATTAAATCTTTCTACAACTTTGGTTGTTGTTCTTCAAAAAGATAAAAATACGGATGAAATTGGAAAAATCATCGATTTTGCTTTAAAACAAAAATGTGTACGTGGAGTTACTTTTCAACCTGTAGAAATTGCAGGCCGAAACAGAGAAGACTCTATTCATGAAAAAATTACCTTAACGGAAGTTCGTCAAGAGATTCTGAATCAATATCCTCTTTTCAATGGAGATGATATTATTCCGGTTTCGTGTAATCCTGATGCTTTGGCAATGGGATATATGTTAAAATTAAATGACGAGGTAATTCCGTTAACACGCTATATAAATCCTGCCGATTTATTGAATAACGAATCAAAAAATACAATTGTTTACGAACAAGATGAAGAATTGAAAGTACAGTTGTTGGATATTTTTAGCACAGGAATTTCTGTGGATAAAGTACAACCAAAAATGAATCAGTTGCTTTGTTGTTTACCAGAAGTTTGCGCGCCCGAATTGGATTTAGATTACGATAATTTGTTCCGAATAATCATTTTGAATTTTATGGATGCACATGATTTTGATGTTCGTGCTGTTAAAAAGTCTTGCGTACATATCGTCAACAAAGATTTGAAATTAATTCCATTCGAAACAATGAATTTATTTTATCGTGACGAAAAAGCTGCTTATTTAGAAGAATTGAGAAAAGAGGATAAAGTGTTGTTTTAGATGATGATGACAAATTGCTTATTTTTTGGAGATAGTATTACCTACGGCGAATATGACGGGGTTTTGGGAGGTTATGTAGAAATTTTGAAACGTTATTGCCATGCTGAGTTTTATAATAACAATGCAAACGAAGTCAATTGTTTTAATCTCGGAATAGGAGGAGAGACAACAGAAGGTTTAATGAAACGATTTGAAGTTGAGACAAAAGCGCGCTTTTCTCCTGACGAAAATCTAATTTTCTTTTTTTATGGCGCAAATGATTTAGCTGAAAGAAATGATTTAGAATTGGTTTCTCTTGTTAATTTTGAATCAAATCTTTTTGAAGTAATTTCTCAAGCAAAAGAATTTACAGTTAACATTTATGTGATAAGTATTTTACCAATCTCTAAAACGGTTGATGGAATAAAAGTTCCTAAACGTAAATTTCGTACGACTCAAAAAATTGAATTATACAATCAAAAGCTAAAAGAATTAGCACTTCAAAATCAAATAGAATTTATTGATATTTTCTCACGTTTTAATTCAACTAAAGAAGAATTTCTTTCAAAAGATGGTATTCATCCAAATGAAAAAGGATATCAATTTATCGCAAATCAAATCAAACCGATTGTAGAGAAATATTTGTAAAATCTATTTTTGTTGAATTTGACTTCTGTAATATGGAATGATATAATCTTTAAAAAATAAAAAAGTCATTGATCCAGCTATACATGTAAATGGTGCGTTTTGGCTTGTTCCAGTTGGTGAGATCTAAGAAATTAATAATCCAACTAAATATCCGCATAAAGCGTAATAACCAATTTTCAGAATTATTCTTAATGCTTTGTTTTTCATTTTATTAGTGTTTTAATGAAGATATGGTTTTTATTGATAGTAAACAAAATAATCTTTATTCATTATAAATAACTCATTTTGGTTTTGTAACTTTGTTCGCGAAAGTTTATGGTAATTTTTCAAATAAAAAATTAGTATTAACAAACGAAATTTTCTTCGGGGCAAGGCGAAATTCCTTACCGGCGGTTATAGTCCGCGACTCCTTTAACAACTGTTATTGGACTGATTTGGTGAAACTCCAAAACCGACAGTATAGTCTGGATGAGAGAAGAAAATTGAACACAACTGAAAGTCATGAGTGATAAGTGTTAAGTTCTGAGTGAAAAACTCATGACGCACAACTTTGAGCTTATTACTTAACAATGTGTTTCGCCCTGAAGTGATGTTTCATGATAAAACAAAAATCAAATGAAAACAATCACACAATTTGGCTCAACAGCCAATGAAAGAATTGCAAATGCAATAAAAGATCTACAAAACGGAAAAGGAATTTTATTAATTGATGATGAAAATCGTGAAAACGAGGGTGATATCATTTTTCCTGCTTCCACAATTACTGCGCCTGATATGGCTTTATTGATTCGTGAATGTAGCGGTATTGTTTGTCTGTGTCTTACACAAGAAAAAGCAGATGAATTGGAGCTAAATCCTATGGTCGAAAACAATAACTCACGTTTTCATACTGCATTTACAGTAACTATTGAAGCAAAAGAAGGTGTAACAACTGGTGTTTCTGCAGCCGATCGTATACAAACGATAAAAACAGCAATTAATCCAATTGCAAAACCGACTGACCTTAATCGACCTGGACATGTTTTTCCTTTAATTGCTCGTCCAAAAGGCGTTATGGAACGTCGAGGACATACAGAAGGAAGTATTGATATTGTGAAATTAGCAGGTTTAGGAAATGAAGCAGTTTTGTGCGAATTGACAAATGTTGATGGTACAATGGCGAAAGTTCCGCAAATTATAGATTTTGCCGAAAAACATGAAATGACTGTTTTGACAATTGAGGATATTTACGAATATCGTCTTCAATTAGAGGAGAAAAAACAATTAGAATTCGCTTAAATTAAACAATAAAATACATCATAAACTTTCAAAAATCTTCGGGTAGAAATACACGAAGATTTTTTTTGATTTTATACAAAATTTATTATCCAAAATCAAGGTAATTTTGAATAAAATCAATGTACATTTAAAAACTTAAAATTCAAATTACAAAATGACATCAGAGGAGAAAGTTCCATCCGTTTGGAAAAATAAAGAATTTATTCCATTCATATTTTTAAGGTTTTCCTTAATCTTTGCTTTATTCATTCAGAGTACGTCTGTTGCGTACGAAATTTTTAAAGTCACTCAGAAAGAAATTTTTCTTGGATTAATTGGTTTAGCCGAGTTTTTACCAATTCTTTTAACTGCTTTTTATGCGGGACAATTGGTCGATAAATTGGATAAACGGATGATCTTGGTACGAAGTATTGGTTGTTTTATGACCGCTTCTTTTGTCTTGATGATTGTTAACTTTCCGTCAGTTCGCCAAGCAATCGGAATTCCTGTTTATTTGGGAATCTGTTATTTTGCATTTTTCATTTTAGGATTGACAAGATCCTTTAGCGGACCAGCTTTATTTGCACTTTTAGCCTTAGTTGTCCGTAAAGAAAACTACACAAAAGCAATTCCAGTTTCTTCGTCTGCATTTATGATTGGATCAGTTTTAGGACCTTTGGCAGGAGGAGTTATTTTAGCAAAATTTGGTATTGAAGCCGCTTTGATAACCGCTTTTACAATTATGTGTATTTCGATGGTGATGATATTATTAATTTCTAAAAAACCAGCAGAAATATCAGAATCAGAATCGACAGAATCGCCAATGATACGTATCAAAGAAGGTTTGAGATTTATTTGGGGAACGCCAATTATATTAGCTGTTTTGAGTTTGGATATGTTTGCGGTTTTCTTTGGTGGAGCAGAATCGTTGTTACCAGCTTTCGTTGAAAAAGTATTGAATCAAGGTTCTGAAGCTTTTGGATTATTACGTTCAGCACATGGAATTGGATCGATTATAATGATGTTTTTCTTGTCGATGATTCCAAGTTTATTAAAAGGAAATGTTGGACCAAAATTATTGGGAGCAGTCGCAATGTTTGGTATTTGCATTATATCTTTCGGATTTAGTCAAAATCTGTATTTATGTTTTGTGATTTTGATGTTTGGAGGTGCTTTTGATGCAATTTCGATGGTAATTCGTCAAAGTATTTTACAAATTAAAACGCCCGAAAATTTGAAAGGTCGTGTTTCATCTGTCAATTCAATATTTGTGAGTTCTTCTAACGAATTAGGAGCTTTAGAAAGTGGAATTGCTGCAACATTTTTAGGGTTAGTTCCAGGAATTATTTTTGGTGGAACAATGACAATTTTAACCGTAATTTTAATTGCATTTTTCATCAAACCTATTCGAAAAGTAACCTTAGAATAAAATATTAAGATAAAAAGAAGTAAAGGTTTTAAAATAAAGTAAAGCGAATCAATTGATTCGCTTTTTTGTTATCTTTAAGAAAATAATTATCAATGAAATCTATTGTTTACTTTTTACTTTTAGGATTTGGTTTGTTGAGTTGTAATAAGGATGAAATTAAAATAAAGGTTGATAAAGTCGAAAATAATATGATACACTTTACAATCAAGAATAACTTCGAAAAAGAATCAATTCGCTTTTTAAAACCTAAACATAATTATTTATGTTATGAAGGAAGTAGTCCTATTAATAATATCTATAAAGATTTTTACATCTTAGATTTTATAAACAGATACTGTAATCTTCCCCTTGTTAAGAACACTTAAAAGTAGAGTTTTTATTTAATATTATTGTATTATTATTTTGATTAATT
>NZ_JACAGG010000037.1:0-30330 GCF_030324375.1 Empedobacter sp. R132-2 | reverse complement strand
TTGTCCAACTATAGCTTGTATCCTACTAAAGTGGGTGGATATTTTATGCCCTAAATTTATTTAGGACGCTATTGATAGCATATTAATCATTTCTACAAATTAGTTTACTTTTAATGAAATTATACAACTAAATGAAAAAGATAATATTTTCGTTACTTTTTACTATTATTTCAATTGTAATTTTCGGGCAGAATATCGTAAAAGAAATACCATTTCGATTAACAAAATACAACAATATTTTAGTACCAGTTATTATCAATCAAAAAGATACGGTGCAATTGATGTTACATACAGGCTCTGATTATATTACAATTATTGAAGATTCGTATAAAAAAATGAAATCTATTTCGATTTCTGATACCTTAAACAATGTGACATCTTGGGCTGGATATTCGGATATGAAAATGAGTCAAAGCAATGTGATTAAATTTGGTAATGAAGAGTTCAGCAAAATTCCAATTTTTATTGACAAACAATCTGGACATGAGAGTGATGGAAAAATTGGTTTGAAATTTTTTGAAGGAAAATATTTAGAAATCAATTTTGATGAGAATAAATTATATGTTTATGATAAAGCTCCTACCAAACTAAAAAAGTATACAAAATTAAATTCGAGATATTCTCAAGAAACACTGTATATAAAAGCTTTTCCATTTATTGACAAAAAACCGATTGAAACAGAGTTTATGATTCACACAGGTTTTTCTGGAGCATTGATGATTTCGGATGATTTTGCCAAAGAAAATAAATTATTAGAAAAATTTGAAATTATTGGAGAATCAAAACTAAATGATGCTGCTGGTAATGTAATACTTTCCAAAAAATCAATTTTACCTAATTTCGAATTGGCAAATCAAACATTCAAAAATGTACCAATGTCATTTTTTGATAGTACAATAAAAATTCAACACAAAAATATTATGGGTGGCGATTTGATTAAACGTTTCAATCTAATTCTCAATCCAGAAAAAGATATTTTATATGTAAAGAAAAGTAAATATTATAAAGACGAGTATTTTAAATTATAAAAAAAATCCACTTCATTTTGAAGTGGATTTTTTTATAAACTATATTGTATTCTTATTTTGCTTTGAATTTGTTAATCGCGTTAATCGTAAATTCTGATAAAACTAATTCACCCGAAATTTTTGCACGCTCGATTAATAACTCATCCCAATTTTCTGTTCCTTCCCAAGAAACACGTTTCAAATGTTTCATTGCTTCTGGATTTGAATTAGCTAATCTTTTAGCTAAAATATCGATGCCTTCATCCATTTCAACTGCATTTGCATAAACTTCTGCATACAAACCTTTTTCTTTCGCCCAATCAGCCGACTGAAATTCAGTTGCATTAATCGCCATTTGTGTAAAAGCAGAATTTCCAACTTTACGTTCTACAGCAGGTCCAACTACAAACGGTCCGATACCTACTGCTAATTCTGATAACTTTACAGATGCAAATTCTGTTGCAAAAGTATAATCTGCTGCCGAAGCAATTCCAACTCCACCTCCGACTGCTTTACCTTGAATACGTGCTAAAACAAATTTTGGTGCTTTGCGAATTGCGTTGATAACATGTGCAAATCCTGAGAAAAATTCTAGACCAGTTTCACGATCTTTGATTGAAATTAATTCGTCAAAAGATGCACCAGCACAGAATGTTCTATCTCCAGCACTTTTTAAAACAATAACTTTTACTTCGTCATCGTTTCCTAATTTTTCAATTTCTGTTGCTAAATTTCTTAATTGAGAACCTGGCATTGAATTACTTTGCGGGTGAAAGAATTCAATTGTACCAATTCCATTTTGTATATCTGATTTTACGTATGCTTCCATATCTAATTTGATAATTTTTTTAAATGTGGTAATGAGCAAATTTAACTAATAAATTATTCATTATATGTTTAATTGTTTGAATCAAAACAATTAATAATTTGAGATGCTTCGACATGCTCAGCATGACAAATATTTCACGTAATTTTTCAATTTGAAAATGATTCTAAATCATCTTCTCATTAACAAATTACCACATTCTCACATTATATTAATCTTGATTTAATTTTTTAACCATTGTTAAAATTGTTGCAATACCAACTGTTTCTCCCGTTTCGTCGTAAATATCAACCAACCAACGAACAATTCCTTTTGCCACATCGTTTTCATCTTTTTTCTCTTGATCGATTTTTTCTTTACACGTAAAACGCACTCCAATTGTAGAACCTGGATATACAGGCTTCACAAAACGACATTCATCTAAACCATAGTTTAATAAAACTGGACCTTTTTTCGCTAAAACAAATAAACCTGCCGCTTTAGACAATAAATAGTATCCGTGAGCAACATTACGCTCAAAAATAGTTCCTTCTAAAGAAGTTGCGTCAACGTGTGCATAGAAATTATCGCCAGATAAAGCTGCAAATGCATTAATATCTGATTGTTGAATCGTATGTTTTGCTGTGATTAATGTATCACCAACTTTAACTTCTTCGAAATGCTTCGCGAATGGATGTTTATCTTCTTCGATATAATTTGCTCCATATTGGTATTGTTGAGTAACAGCTGTTAGTTTATTTGGAGAACCCTGGATTGCTGTACGTTGCATATAGTGTAATACACCACGCTTACCTCCCATTTCTTCTCCTCCACCTGCACGACCTGGACCTCCGTGTACTAATAATGGAAGTGGTGATCCGTGACCTGTCGATTCTTTTATACATTCTGCATCCAAAATAACGATACGTCCGTGTAAAGAACCTGCATTCAATACAAATTCTGTTGCGATATCATTATCCGCAGTAACAATCGAACAAACTAACGATCCTTTCCCCATACGAACTAACTCAATTGCTTCAGCAGTTCCGTTGTAAGGAATAATTGTAGAAACTGGTCCAAAAGCTTCGATGTTGTGAACATCAGTTTTATTGAATGGATCGTTGTTTAAAAATAAAATTGGAGAAATGAAAGAACCTTTGTTTTTATCAGCACCTTTCACTTCGAAATTATCTAAGTTTCCAAAAATAATTTCTTGCGATTTAGCTAATTCTTCTACTTTCTCACGAACTTCTTTAACTTGCGTTGCTCCCGCTAAAGCTCCCATACGAACACCTTCCACATTTGGATCTCCAATTGTAGTCGTTGCTAAACGTTGTCCTAAAGCGATTTGAACATCCTCAACCAAATGAGCTGGCACCAATGCACGACGAACCGCTGTACATTTTTGTCCTGCTTTAGTTGTCATTTCACGTGTAACCTCTTTAATAAAAATATCAAATTCTGGTGAGCCAACTTGTACATCTTCTCCTAAAACACAAGCGTTTAAAGAATCTGCTTCTAAGTTGAATGGAACACCTTCTGAAGTAATTCTTGGATGTGCTTTTAACATTTGTCCTGTCCAAGCAGAACCTGTAAATGTTACAACATCTTCTGACTCTACATTATCTAAAATTCCGTTTGCTGAACCTGTGATTAATTGTAAAGCACCGTCAGGTAAAATTCCAGATTCAATGATTGCACGAACAACAGTTTCCGTTAAGAAAGAAGTAATTGTCGCAGGTTTTACAATAGCTGGAACTCCAGCCAATAAATTAACCGCAACTTTTTCTAACATTCCCCAAACTGGGAAATTGAATGCATTAATATGAATTGCAACACCTCGTTTTGGTGTTAAAATATGTGTACCTAAGAATGTTCCGTTTTTAGAGATTTTATGCGTTTCTCCTTCAACATAAAATGGTTGATCTCCGAATTGACGTCGTAAAGATGCATTGGCAAATAAGTTTCCAATTCCTCCTTCAATATCAACCCAAGAATCTGCACGAGTCGCACCTGTTGCCCAAGAAACCGTGTAAAATTCTTCTTTACGATCCATTAAGTATAAGGCTAATTTTTTCAACATTAAACCTCTTTCTTGGAACGTCATTTTACGTAAAACTGGTCCACCAACTGTACGTGCATAATCCATCATCGCACCGAAATCTAATCCAGCTGATGATGCAGTTCCTATTTCTTCGCCATTGATGGCGTTATATAACATTTGCCCTTCAGACGAACCTTTTGTCCATTGTCCTAAAGCATAATTTTCTAATTGTTTAGCCATTTTTATGTTGTTTGTGTATTTTTTTAGTTATAAGTCGTAAGTATTAAGTTATAAGTTTTTGTCATTCTGAGTTCATCTCAGAATCTCATTAAATTTAAGTGTGATACTGAAACAAGTTCAGTATGACATTTTACATAATACTTTTTACATTTTACTTACTTTCATTCCACGTTTTATAATTCGAAGCCATTGACTCGTAATAATAATCTGGAACTTCTGTTAATGGTTCACAAGGTTTTAAACTATCATGACAATCACTTGGTAATTGCATATATTGTTGAGTACCTTGATCTTTCCATTCGATCATTTGATCCGAAACTTGTTTTACGATTTTTGCAGGATTTCCAACCACAACACTTCTTGTCGGAATATGTGTATCAGCCTTTACAAAAGCTAAAGCACCAACAATACATTCGTCTTCTACCACAACATTATCCATAACAACTGCATTCATCCCAACCATACAATTACGACCAATTGTTGCGCCGTGAATAATTGCGCCGTGACCGATATGCGCTTTTTCTTTTAAATGAACTGTTGTTCCTGGAAACATATGAATCGTACAATTTTCTTGTACATTGCAATTATCTTCGATAATAATTTGTCCCCAATCACCACGTAACGCACAACCTGGACCAATGTAAACATCTTTCCCAATAATCACATTTCCTGTCACCACAGCTTGCGGATGAATAAATGCTGTTGGATGAACAACGGGTTTATATCCTTTGAATTCGTAAATCATTTTTCTAATATAGTTTTTCGTTTGACGAAATTCGAACTTAGTATTACTCGAAAAACTAACTTCGAATTTCGAATAACTATTTTATGCTCTTTCAATAATTACAGCGTAACCTTGTCCTAAACCGATACACATTGTAACCAATGCATAACGTTTTCCTGTAGCTTGTAATTCGTAAGCCGCAGAATTTAAGATACGCGCTCCTGACATTCCAAGTGGATGTCCTAAAGCGATAGCTCCACCATTTGGATTGATACGAGAATCGTTATCTACTAAACCTAATGCACGCGTACATGCTAAAGATTGCGCTGCAAAAGCTTCATTTAATTCAATTACATCAATATCATTCATTGTTAAACCAGCTTTTTCTAATGCAATTTTAGTTGCATTCACTGGTCCAATTCCCATAATGCGAGGCTCAACACCTGCAACACCAGAAGAAACAATACGTGCCATTGGTGTTAAACCAAAATCTTTAATCGCTTGTTCAGAAGCTAAAATATTCGCTGCCGCACCATCATTAAGCCCAGAAGCATTACCCGCAGTTACCGTTCCATCTGCTTTGAAAGCTGGGCGTAACTTTGATAAAATCTCCATTGTTGTATTATTCTTTGGGAATTCATCTATATCAAAAATAATAGCATCACCTTTACGTTGTGGAATAACAACAGGAACAATCTCTTTCGCTAAACGTCCATTCGCTTGCGCAGCAGCCGTTTTTTGTTGAGACCAAACCGCAAATAAATCTTGATCATCACGCGAAATATTATCACGCTCTGCTAAATTTTCAGCTGTATTACCCATTCCATCAACTCCCCACATTTCTTTCATTTTTGGGTTAATAAAACGCCAACCAAAAGTTGAGTCATAAATTTGTGCATCACCACCAAATGGAGAAGCCGATTTAGAAATTACTAAAGGTGCACGTGTCATCGATTCTGCTCCACCAGAAATCATTAATTGTGCATCACCAACCTGAATTGCTCTCGATGCTGCAATTGCAGCTGATAAGCCAGAAGCACATAAACGATTCACTGTTTCACCTGGAACTGTGTAAGGTAATCCAGATAATAAAGCCGACATACGAGCTATATTACGGTTATCCTCTCCTGCTTGATTTGCATTACCTAAAATTACATCGTAGAATGCAGCAGGATCAATTGATGGATTTCTTTTTAATAATTCGGCGATTACCATTGCCCCCATATCGTCTGGACGAACAGCAGATAATCCACCTTTTAATTTACCAATTGGAGTTCTAACTCCATCTATTATATATGTTTGGTTCATTGTTTTAAAGCTTTATGCCTAAAACATTATGCTTTAGGCAATTTATAAAATTTATTCTTCAATTAAAGGTTTACCTGTTCTAAAGCAAGTTCCTTTAAATAAAGCAATTAATTCATTATGTTGATTTGTAACTTTGATATCGTAAATACCTGTTCTTTTTGTCGAAGAAATCTCTTGCGATTCGATTGTAAAAACATCTCCATTGCGTCCAGCTTTCGTAAATGAAATATGAACATCTAAGGCTACAGAAATATTATTGTACATATTACAAGAAAAAGCAAAAGCAGAATCTGCCATCGCAAACGTTACGCCTCCGTGAACAGACCCTACTCCGTTCATCATTTCTGGGCGAATTGCTGCTTGTAATTTTGCATATCCTTCTCTAACTTCGATTACTTCTAAACCTAACCATTCACTAAATTTATCGTGGTCAAGCATTCTATTTAATAACTTTTGTGGTTCCATTTTTTTGATAATTTTTAGTAGAATGTTTTATTTTCTTTGACGAAATTTCTGATAATTGGACTTAAACGGTAACGATCTTCGT
Organism: Empedobacter sp. R132-2; assembly: GCF_030324375.1. NCBI lineage: Bacteria > Pseudomonadati > Bacteroidota > Flavobacteriia > Flavobacteriales > Weeksellaceae > Empedobacter > Empedobacter sp. R132-2. The sequence continues at coordinate 23,655 of NZ_JACAGG010000037.1, read as the reverse complement.
GATAATAATTGTACAATTCATCTAAATCATTTTGTACATTTTCCAGTCCATATTCATCCGCCCATTTCAATAATCCTTTTGGATAATTTACACCTTTTGTCATCGCCGTATCTAAATCTTCACGGTTTGCAATGTTTAAAAATAAAGCATCAGCTGCTTCGTTGATTAACATCACCAAAACACGTTTGTATATTTTTTCTAATAAAGCTTGATCTTGAGATGGTACTTTTTTCTCCACTCCTTCTGCATAATTGTAGAATCCTCGACTAGATTTACGTCCGTAATATCCAGCTTCGAATAAGCGTTTTTGAGAGAAAGATGGTTTAAATCTTGGATCATAAAAGAATGATTCGAAAACCGATTCGGTTACACGATAATTCACATCATGACCGATAAAATCCATTAATTCGAAGGGTCCCATACGGAAACCTCCAACAGAAGTCATCGCAAAGTCTATTGTTTCTGCATCTGCAACTCCTTCTTCTAATAAACGAATTGATTCGCTATAAAATGGACGAGCCACTCGATTGACAATAAATCCTGGCGTATCTTTCGTAATTACAGGTAATTTACCAACAGATTGAATCAAGGCTTTTACTTCTTCTGCTAAATCTTCTCGCGTTTGAACGGCTGGAATAATCTCTACCAAAGCCATTAAAGGCGCAGGATTAAAAAAGTGAATTCCAATAACACGTTCTGGTTTTGAACACGCAGATGCAATTGATGCAATTGATAATGAAGAAGTGTTTGAAGCTAAAATACATTCGTCAGAAACGAGTTCTTCCACTTGTTTGAAAACTGATTTTTTAATATCTAAATTTTCAATAATTGCTTCAATCATCAAATCAATCGATGCAAAAGCGGTTAAGCTATCTGCATATTCGATATTGTTTTGAATTTCTTGTGCTTTTTCAGCAGTATATTTTTCTTTCGCCACTAACTTCTCGAATGTCTTCGCTAAGTTTTGTTTTGAACGATCTAAAGCTTCTTTATTTGTGTCATATAAAACAACTGGATGACCAGATTGAGCAAAAACTTGCGCAATTCCAGACCCCATTGCTCCACCACCAATAATTCCTATTTTTTTCATTTCTTACTCGCCTTTAAAAACAGGATTTCTTTTCTCGATAAATGCGTCTACACCTTCTTGATAATCTGATGTATTCCCTGATTTAGCTTGAAATAATCCTTCTTGAATTAATTGTTCTTCGATTGAATTATTAAATGTTTGATTCAATAATTTCTTTGTATAAGCCAAACCTTTTGTTGGAAGATTGGCTAATTTATCAGCAATCTTTGCAACTTCAGCATCGAAAATATCATCAGCAAAAAACTCATAAATCATTCCGATTTCTTTTGCTTGAGCCGCCGAAACTTTATCTGCAAGCATCATTAAAGCAGTTGCTTTTTGAAGTCCAATTAAACGAGGTAAGAAATAAGTTCCTCCACAATCTGGGATTAAACCAATTTTAGAAAAAGCTTGAATGAAATTTGTCGATTCTTTCGCAACAACAATGTCACAAGCCAAAGCTAAATTTGCTCCCGCACCGGCAGCAACACCGTTTACAGCAGCAACAACTGGTTTGTCCATATTTCTAATTTTAAGAACCAATGGATTGTAATTTTCTTGAACGATTTTATTGAAGTCGATTTCTTTTTCTTCTAAAACTTCTCCTAAATCTTGACCAGCGCAGAATGCTTTTCCCGTTCCAGTTAAAACCACTGCACGAACAGAAACATCTTGAGCTGCAACATCCAAGTGATGTTGAAGAGATTTAATCATTTCCTGATTAAAACTGTTAAAAACAGAAGGACGATTCAACGTAATCGTAGCAATTCCTCCCTCTTGTGTGTATAGGATTGATGTTGAATTTTCCATAATTTTTTAGTGATGACATTTGAAATAATCAAATGGTTCGTGGCAACTATTGCATTGATACATAGCTTTGCAGGCCGTAGAACCAAATTGACTGATAAGTCTGGTATCTGTAGAGCCACATTGTGGACATTCTACATTTTGTTCGTCTGAAAAGAGCTCATCGCTCGAAGGATTTTTAGTTGGAGGCGCAATTCCATAAGCCTTCATTTTTTGCTTTCCTTCTTCTGTCATCCAATCAGTTGACCACGAAGGGCTCAACTGATTAATGACATTGATATTTTTGAATCCTTTTTCGATTAATTTTAAACGAACAGAAATTGAAATTGCACTCATAGCAGGACATCCAGAATAGGTTGGCGTAATTGTAACGTTGACACTTTCTTGGTCAATTAATTCAATTTTACGCACAACACCAAGATCGATTACACTAATTACAGGAATTTCTGGATCAGCGACTTCCTCCATGTAGTGCCAAATTTCTTTTTCGGTTACCATTGCGAATCTGGATAAGTTCTTTGTAAATATTGTAAATCTGTTAAGATAAATCCTAAATGCTCTGTATGAAGACCTTCTTTACCTCCTTTTTGTACAAACGCATTTTCTACATCAGCTTCGATTGTCGCTTCGTCTAAAATTGCTTTTACATTTGCTAACCAAGTTGCTTGAAATTCTTCTGGGCTTGAAATTAATCCTTCTTCAACTAAAGCTTTTTGGTAAGGTGCTAATAAAAATGCTTCTTTTACATAAGGTAAAATATTGTTTACAGCTTCCTGAATTTTATCGTGAGATTCTTGTGTTCCATCTCCTAAACGAATCATCCATTCTGATGACCATTTTAAGTGATATTTTACCTCTTTCAATGATTTTTCAGCGATGGCTTGTAATTTAAGATCTTTTACTTTCAAAAATTGCTCTAACAATAACGCATGGTAAGAATCGTAAAAGAATTGACGTGCAACTGTGTCTCCGAAATGTCCGTTTGGTAATTCAACCAACAATAAGTTTTTATATTCACGCTCTTCACGTAACATTGCTAACGTATCTTCAGTTGCTCCATTTCCGATCATTTCAGCCGCATAGTTATAATAATTAGAAGTTTGACCTAATAAATCCAACGCCATATTAGACATTGCAATGTCTTGTTCTAAAATTGGACCATGACCACACCATTCACATAAACGTTGTGCCAAAATTAGATTTGTATCCGCTAAATGCAAGATAAAATCGATGTAATTTTGATTGTTTTGATAAACTGTACTTGTCATAAATTACATGTTTTTAATTTCTTCTGGTACATCATAAAAAGTTGGATGACGGTAAACTTTGTCTTCTGCAGGATCAAAAAATTGTTCTGCTTCATCAGGATTAGAAGCATGGATATTAGCAGATTCTACCACCCAAATACTTACACCTTCTAAACGACGCGTATAAACATCACGTGCATTTTCTAGTGCCATTGTAGCATCAGCAGCATGTAAGCTCCCAACGTGTTTGTGGTCTAACCCTTGTTTACTTCTAATGAATACTTCCCATAAAGGCCAATCTCTATTTTCCATCTTTTTATGCGTTTTTGCGTTGTTCTTTTTCTAATTCTCTTTGTTTTCTTTTTTCGTGGTAAGCTATTGCAGCTTCACGAACCCAAGCTCCTTCGTTGTGAGCATTACGGCGAGCATCCAAACGTTGTTTGTTACATTTACCGTTTCCTTTCACAACATTCCAGAATTCTTCCCAATCAATTTCTCCGAATTCGTAGTGACCTGTTTCTTCATTGAATTTTAGATCTGGATCTGGAATAGTTAATCCTAAATATTCGGCTTGAGGAATAGAAATATCCACGAAACGTTGACGTAATTCGTCATTCGAGAAACGTTTGATTCTCCATTTCATTGATAATTCTGAGTTTGATGATTCTTCATCTTTTGGTCCAAACATCATTAATGTAGGCCACCACCAACGATTCATTGCATCTTGCAACATCGCTTTTTGTTCTGGTGTTCCTTTTGATAATACCACTAATGCTTCGTAACCTTGTCTTTGGTGGAAAGATTCTTCTTTACAAACACGTACCATTGCGCGAGCATAAGGTCCGTAAGAAGTTCTACATAATGGAACTTGATTCAGAATCGCAGCTCCATCTACCAACCAACCAATCATTCCGATATCTGCCCAAGTAAGGGTTGGATAATTGAAGATTGATGAATATTTAGCTTTACCTGAATGTAAATCATTTAATGTTTGAATACGGGAAACACCTAATGTTTCAGCAGCACAATATAAGTATAATCCGTGACCAGCTTCGTCTTGAACTTTCGCTAATAAGATTTTCTTTCTATTTAATGAAGGCGCTCTTGTAATCCAGTTTGCTTCTGGTAACATCCCAACAATTTCTGAGTGAGCATGTTGAGAGATTTGTCTGATTAATGTTTTACGGTATGCGTCTGGCATCCAGTCTTTTGGTTCGATACGAACTTCATTTTCAATCTTATTATCGAAGATTTCTTGAAAATCAATTTCTTTTGCACTCATTTCTAAACGTTTTTAAAGTTGATTATTTGGCATCAAAATCTACCACGACTTCTGCAGAACGAGGGTGCGCTTGACACGCTAATACAAATCCTCTTTCTAATTCATCTGGCTCAAGTGAGTAGTTGATGTCCATTTCTACCTCACCCTTCTCTACTTTACACTTACAAGTTGCGCAAACACCACCTTTACAAGCATAAGGTAAATCAGCTCCGTTTTGTAAAGCCGCATCTAAGATTGTATCGCCATTGTAACCCAAATCAATCTGTAAAGCTGTTGCATCTAATTTGATGGTTACTTTACTCATTGTATCGTCTGATTGTTTTACAGCTTTTTGACGCTCTACCTTTTTCGCTTCTGCAGATGCACTATAGAATAATTCGAAATGCAAATGTTTTGCATCAACTCCTGCTTCTACAAAAGCGTCACGACCGCTTAAAATCATTTCTTCTGGACCACAAAGGAAAACTTCGCTTACTTCTTTTGGATCGATCATATTTTGCAAGAAATATTCAATTTTTGCTTTATCAATACGACCACTCAAAATCTCAGCATCAGCCGTTTCACGACTCAAGATATTGTAAACGCTAATGCGTTCCATGTATCTATTTTTTAATGCTTCGATTTCTTCTTTAAAAATAATCGAACCTTTGTTTCTGTTTCCATATAACAGTACAAATTGACTGTTAGGTTCTGTTTGTAGAACTGTTTTGATGATAGAAAGTACTGGTGTAATTCCAGATCCCGCCACAATTCCTACATATAATTTTTTGTTGTCTTCGTGTACTTCTGTAAAGAAATTTCCTTGTGGAGTCATTACATCAAGAACATCGCCAACTTTGATTGTATCGTTAACAAATGTCGAGAAAATTCCATCCTCAATTTTCTTTACAGCAACTCTTAATTCATTATCCAAAGGACTTGAACAAATTGAGTAAGAACGTCTAATTTCTTCGTTATTGTGAAAATTCTTAAACGTTAAATATTGACCATGTTTGAATTTGAATTCTTGGTTTAATTCTTCTGGCACTTCAAATGTAACGGATACACAATCTGGTGTTTCCTTTTTTACATTTTTAACGCGTAATTGGTGAAAATTTATAGCCATATTATTTTTGAAATCCGTTAATTAATAGTGTCATTAAGTCATTTTCTAATTGCTCTGGTGAGATATCTCGTCCAGGTTTGTACCACAATTCTATCCAACGTAATGATGATAATAAAGTAAATAAAGCAACCGAAACATTCAAGTCTTTAAATTCGCCTGCTGCAATTCCTGCTTTGATAAGATTAGCGATTCTTTTTTCGTATCCTTTTCGAATTGTTTTATACAAATCCTTTTTCGTATCCGAAAGATTTTTCCAATCATTATTTGCAACAGAAACTTCGTTTGGCTCATCAATAATCATTCTGACATGCAATTGAATTAAATCTCTCAATTTCTGAACATTTGATTCGTTTGTATCTTCGATCGAGCTAATGTGAGAAACATATTGATTAGCAACTTTAAAACAAATCTCTTCTAAAATTTCGTCTTTCGAACGAATGTGATTGTATAAACTTGCGGCTTCCATTCCAACCTTTTCAGCCAGTTCGCGCATTGATGTTGCCGAATAACCTTTTTGTTTAAAGATTAAGGCAGCTTCTTGAATAATCAGTTCTTTTTTACTTTGTTTAGGCATATATTTATAAATGTCTGTTATCGATGATTCGGTTTAATTTTCCTCCTTCACTTTTCGGAAGTTCATCAACTTGATACAATTTAACATTCATTCCTAATCCAATATTGTCTCTAATTTTTTTGTGAATATTAGAGATTAATTTGCAACATGCATGATTAGATTCGTCGTTCAAATTATCACAAGTGAAACCTTGGCTTGCAAAATAGTCAGGATTAATTTCAAATCCAACTTCTACAGCATCCATATTTTTAGGTTTTGTTAAAACTACTTGATAATTTGGCGATAATTCTGGAAATTCTGGAATAAAATCAGCGATTTGTGTGTGAAAGAAATTTACACCTCTAATAATCATCATATCATCTGCACGACCAATAATTGGTCCCATTTTGATATGCGTTCTTTTCTTAGAATATTCGTACGTAAGGGTTGTGATATCTCCCGTCCAATAACGCACCAATGGTAAAGCTTCTTTTGTTAACGTTGTAATCACTAAAACTCCAGGTTGTCCATAAGGCACAGGCTCACCTGTTTTCTCGTCTACAATCTCTGGAAAGAAGTGGTCTTCCCAAATGTAAGATCCTGTTCCTTGCTCTTCATAATCTTCATTAGATACACCAGGTCCGATAATTTCGCTCAATCCATAGATATTAGAAGCTTTGATGTTTAAACTTCCTTCTACTTCTTGACGTAATGCTTCTGACCATGGTTCTGATCCTAAAATCGCAAACTTAAGATTTAAGCTTTCTAATGATTCGCCTCTTTTCTTGATTTCCTCAGCTACTGTTAATGCATACGATGGTGTTGCACAAATAGCATCAGCCTGAAAATCTTTCAACAACATGATTTGTTTTTCAGTATTTCCACCAGAAATAGGAACAACTGTCATTCCTAACTTTTCTGCTCCATAATGTAATCCCAAACCTCCTGTAAACAAACCATAACCATAGGCATTTTGTAATGTCATCCCTGGTTCGCATCCAGAAGCTGCTAAAGAACGCGCTACTACTTCTGAAAATAATTCGATGTCGTTTTTGGTATAACCTACAACTGTTGGTTTTCCTGTTGTGCCACTTGAACAATGTAAACGGATTACGTTGCTCTTTGGTTCTGCAAATAATCCGAACGGATAGTTCTCTCTTAAATGTGTTTTTTTGGTGAAAGGTAATTTGTGTAGATCTTCAACACCTTTGATGTCTTCTGGTTTTATTCCAGCTGCATCAAATGCTTCTTTGTAAAAAGGTACATTGTTATACACTTTTTGCAACATGTTTTGAAGTCTTTCGTTTTGAAGAACGCGCAATTTTTCAATTGGCATTTGTTCTATCTCGGGATTAAATATCATAATTTTTGCAGATTTTGATTTTTGATAATAACAAATTTAATCAAAAAAACTAAAAAAACTAACGTTTGTTAGTTTTTTTAGTGTAAAAAATACAATTCTTATTAATTATTGCCTTTTTAATAAGATAAAACACTATTAATCAATGTTTTTAATTTTTCAGCATTGGGTAACATCTCTGTTTCTAAAGTCGAATTTAATGGAATTGCTGGCATATCTTGCGCTCCTAACACACGAATTGGTGCATCTAAGTACTCAAAACACTCTTCATTAATTAAGCCTGAAATGCTCTGTGCAAAAGAGTTTTGCTTCGCTTCTTCTGTCAAAACAATACAACGATTGTGTTTTTTTACACTATTAAAGATTGTTTCTTCATCTAACGGAACTAAAGTTCTTAAATCGATAATTTCGACTTGATTAGGAAAACCCTTTGCCGCTTGTTTTGCCCAATACACTCCCATTCCGTATGTAATAATCGAAACAGAATTATGATTTTGAGAAGATTCAGCCGTTAAAACTTCACGTGCTTTACCAAAAGGCAATACATAATGTTCGTCTGGCTCAACAGTCGCGGCATCTTCTGTTCCTTTTATCTTACTCCAGTATAAACCTTTGTGTTCTAGCATTACAACAGGATTTGGATCGTAATAAGCAGCTTTCATCAAACCTTTCAAATCCGCTCCAGTAGATGGATACGCAATTTTAATTCCTTTGATATTCGTCAAAACACTTTCTACTGAACTTGAGTGATAAGGTCCTCCGCTTCCATACGCACCAATTGGCACACGTAAAATCATAGAAACTGGCCATTTGCCATTTGATAAGTAATTAGAACGCGCTACTTCTGTAAATAATTGATTCAATCCTGGCCAAATATAATCTGCAAATTGAACCTCAACAATTGGTTTTAAGCCAACTGCAGACATTCCAACTGTAGATCCGATTATAAATGCTTCTTGAATTGGTGTATTAAATACACGATTTTTACCATATTGTTTTGCTAAAGTTGCCGCTTCACGAAAAACTCCACCCAAACGCAACCCTACATCTTGTCCATATAATATAGCTTCTGGATGTTCTGCCATCAATTCACGAATCGCAAACAATGCAGAATCTACCATTACTGTTTTATCCTTACCTTCTGGTGAACGATTTCCTTTTTCTTCAGTAATCGGTGTTGGCGCAAAAACATGCGTATATAAATCTTCGGGGCGAGGATCTTCTGCTTTCAACGCTTCTTGATATTCTGCCTGAACTTGTTCTTTTATTTTATTTTCAATTCCGATTAAATCATTTTCATCGAAACCATCATTTAATAATGTATTCTTTAATTTATCATAAGGATCACGAGATTGCGCTTCCTCCAAATCATCTCTGTACCATTCTTTGCGAACGCCAGATGTATGATGATTCAATAAAGGAACTTTTGCATGAATCAAAATCGGACGACGTTCTGTACGAATAATCTCAATTGCACGTTGAATCGTTTCATAAGAAGCCAAGAAATCCGTTCCATCAACCACAAAAACCTCCAAACCATTGAAACCTTTTGCATAATGGGCGATATCCTGCGCACGAATTTCATCTGCCGAAGCCGAAATATCCCATTCATTATCTTGAACCAAATATAAAATTGGCAATTGTTTCAAAGCTGCCATTTGGAAAGCTTCTGCCACTTCGCCTTCCGTACAAGACGCATCTCCTAACGAACAAACTGCAATTGGTTTTACTTCTTCGTTACAAAGACCTTCTAACTCTTTGTATTGCATCCCCATTGCAATTCCCGTTGTTGGAATCGCTTGCATTCCCGTTGCACTACTTTGATGCGGAATTTTTGGCATATTATCACGACGCAAACTTGGATGAGAATAATAGGTTCTTCCTCCAGAAAAAATATCGTCGCGTTTTGCTAATAATTGCAGCATCAATTCATAAGGCGTAATTCCAATTGATAATAACATGGCATCATCACGGTAATACGCGCTTAAGTAATCTTGTGGTAATAATTGTAATCCTGTAGCAATTTGTATTGCTTCGTGTCCACGCGCTGTTGCATGTACATATTTGCTTGTTACAGCTTTATTTTCTTCGTATAATTCGGTTAAAGATTTTGCAGTAACCAATAATTCGTATGCTTTTTTAAGTAATGTTGTTGTTGATAATGTGGTTTCCATTCTGATTAAATTTGCGTGTTAACATCCCAATTTTCCATGTAATCTGAAATTCGTTTCAAGAAAACGCCTCCCAAAGATCCGTCTATCACACGATGATCAAACGAAAGTGACAAATACATAAATTGTCTTGCCACGATAATATCTCCGAACTCAGTTTCCAAAACCGCAGGTTTTTTCTTGATCACGCCAGTCGCTAAAATTGCCACTTCAGGTTGATTGATAATTGGCGTTCCCATCAAATTACCAAAAGTCCCCACATTACTTATTGTGAACGTTCCTCCACGAACATCATCTGGCGAAAGTTTATTATTTCTTGCTTTATCTACAATTGAATTTACACCTTTTGCTAAACCTTCTAAATTTAATTCATTGGCTTGATGAATGACAGGAACAATCAAATTATTACTTGGTAAAGCAGTTGCAATTCCAATATTTATCTCATTGTGTTTGATTATTTTAGTCTCAGTTTCATCAACTGATACATTAATCATTGGAAAGTCTTTAATTGCACGAACAACACAATCTACAATTAACGGCGTAAATGTCAATTTTTGTTTGTATTTAGCTTCAAAAGCAGCTTTATTTTCTTCGCGCCATTTCACAAAATTCGTAACATCAGGTTCTACATAAGCCGTCACATGAGGCGAAGTTTGTTTACTCTTTTTCATGTGTTTTGAAATCAATTGACGCATTTTATCCATCTCAATAATTTCATCTTTCGCTCCATAAGAAAAACTTGAAACTACATTATTTTTATTTAAAGTATTACTTGAATTATTAGTTGTAAATGGTTTATTTTGAATATAATTTAATACATCATTTTTCGAAATTCTTCCATCACGACCAGAACCTTTTATTTGTGAAATATCTGTTGATTGAAGATTTTCTTTTTGGATAATACTTTTTACCAAAGGTGATAAAAATTGATTTGTATCGATTGAATTTATAGTTTGTAAAGTTGTAACAGTTTCAATCTTTTTTTCTTCAACATTTTCAGTTTTTTGAGCTGATTGTTGTTGAGTTTCTGAAGGCTCAATTAAAGCGAAAACTTCTCCGATTTTTATCTCATCTCCTTCATTAAATCTAAACTCAATAATTTTTCCAGCAGTTGTAGAAGGCACATCAGAATCTACTTTATCCGTCGAAACTTCGGCAATTACTTCATCCTCCTGAATGAAATCGCCAACGTTTTTTGTAAAACGAACCAACTGTACAGACTCAACACTTTCTCCCAATTTTGGAATCGTTAGTTCTATATTCTTCATTTTATTTGTTTGCAGTTTTGAGCGTTGAAGATAATCATTTTTTATAAAAACTAATGAATGTTAGTTGAAATATTCATTGAAATTTTCCTTTTTTAGTGTAGCTATTACATTATCCAAAACTCAATCCTATTAAAACCTCATCACCAAACCAACTCCTGCTTGATTATTTTGATACACAGGAAAAACCATTGTCGCTATTTTTGATTCTTTATTTTTTGGAGAAAACCAATTGTTAATCGTAGGAAATAACCAATACGCCAATTCCGTCGATAAAATTCCTATTCCCGCTCCAGCAACAACATCTCCAACCCAATGACGATTGTTGATAACACGATAAACGCCCGTAAAAGCAGCTAAAGGATATCCTGCTAAACTCAACCAAAAATTAGAATCTTGGTATTCTCGAAACATAAATTGAGCCGTAGAAAACGCATTCGCCGTATGTCCAGAAGGAAAAGAAAGATTGTTTGTTCCATCGGGTCTTTCCTCTTGTACAGTGTGTTTTAGTCCCATCACCAAACCAGTATTGATGATTTGAGAAGTTGCAAAAATTATTGTCCGATCTCGTAAATTATGTTTCCCTTGAACGCCAGCCAAATTCAATCCATAGACCGCTACAGCAGGTAAATATTGTGTATAATTATCAAATTTATTTCCTTTTGTTTTATCTTCTAAAATTTCGTTTTGAGTAGATTTATTTAAATTATCCAACGCTGGAATTGCCAAACTCAGACTTCCATATGTAATTAAAGTCGCAGGAATAATCAACTTTTTGGCGTTGAAATGATAAACTTTATCTTCTGGATTAAATATTTGCTTTGGAATAGAATCAAGTTGAATTGAATCGGTTTTAGTTTGCTGAATTGTATCTTGTGCATTCCCTTTTATAGAAAATATTGAAAGTAATACACAATTCATGACTATCGTTTTTGTTTTAATTTGGTTCATTTTCACATTCATTTTATTGAACAAATGTATTTGAAACCTCCTTACACAAAACTTAAGATTTGATTAAGAAAAAAGCCATTAGAAATAATCCAATGGCTTTTAAAAAATATCTATTTATAAATTTCCTCGACGCTCTTGCTCTCTTTCTAAAGCTTCAAACAATGCTTTGAAATTACCTGCTCCAAACGATTGCGCTCCATGACGCTCGATAATTTCGTAGAATAATGTTGGACGATCTTCGACTGGTTTCGTAAAAATTTGTAACAAATAACCTTCTTCATCACAATCAACCAAAATTCCTAAATCTTGTAACTTCTTAATATCCTCATCAATTTCACCAACGCGCTCTGGAATCATATCGTAATAAGCCTCTGGTGGCGCTGATAAAAACTCAACTCCACGAGATTTAAGTTCTGTCACAGTTTTTACAATATCCTTAGTTGCAACTGCAATATGTTGTACACCTTCACCTTCATAAAAATCTAAATATTCTTCGACTTGAGATTTCTTTTGACCTTCTGCAGGCTCATTAATAGGGAATTTTGAATAACCATTTCCGTTACTCATCACTTTCGACATTAATGCTGAATACTCTGTATTGATTTGTTTATCATCAAACGATAAAATATTTACAAATCCCATGACATCTTGGTACCAAGCAACCGCTTCGTTCATACGATTCCAACCCACATTACCAACGCAATGATCCACATACAATAAACCACAATCTGTTGGTTGATATGTTGATTCAGACTTCACATAGCCTGGCATAAAAGGACCTTCATAATTTTTACGCTCAATAAACATATGAATCGTTTCACCATATGTATAAATTCCAGACATTTTTACTTCACCAAACTCATCTGTAATCGTAGTTGGCTCCATATAAGGCTTTCCTCCACGTTTCGTTGTTTGCTCAAAAGCATCATACGCATCATCCACCCAAAGTGCTAAAATTTTAACTCCATCACCATGTTTCATTGCATGTTGACAAATTGGAGAATCAGATTTTAAGCCAGATGTTAAAACTAAACGAATTTTCCCTTGTTGTAAAACATAAGAAGCTCTATCTCTCACTCCAGTTTCTGGGCCAGCATATGCAACTTCTTGAAATCCGAAAGCTGTTTTGTAATAATGTGCAGATTGTTTTGCATTACCAACATAAAACTCGATATAATCTGTTCCATTGATTGGAAGAAAATCTTGTGCTAATGCTATTTTTTCTGCAAATGTTTGTGTACTCATTTTTATTGTGTTTTTATTTTTATGTATTATCTAAAAAGTATTAAATTTTTACAGTTATTGATAACTTTGGGGGAGATTCCTCCTAACGTCGGAATGACATCATGTCAAGCTGAATTTATTTCAGCTTCTCTTCAAATTAACTTATGATATATTGAAACAAGTTCACGATGACAAATCGCGCAACTCATAACTCATAGCTCATAACTTTTAATAAAGCCAAGATTTATAATAATCTGGATCTTCAATTTCTAACGCTTGTTCAGTTAACATCAATGGTCTGAAAGGATCAATCATTACGGCTAATTCATGTGTTTCTTTCGCTCCAATCGATTTTTCAACTGTACCAGGATGTGGACCATGCGGAATTCCTGCTGGATGTAATGTAATTTGTCCTTTCTCAACCGATTTTCTCGACATAAAATCTCCATCCACATAATATAAAATCTCATCAGAATCTACATTACTATGGTTATAAGGAGCTGGAATCGCATTTGGATGATAATCGAAAAGACGTGGAACAAAACTACAAATCACAAAACCTGCTCCTTCGAAAGTCTGATGAACAGGTGGTGGCTGATGGATACGCCCTGTAATTGGCTCGAAATTATGAATAGAAAAAGCCCATGGATAATGATAACCATCCCAACCTACAAAATCGAAAGGATGAGTTCCATAAACGTAAGGATAAATTAATCCTTCTTTTTTGATCATAATCTTGAAATCTCCGTGTTCATCATTTGTTTCAAGATTTTGAGGACGTTTAATATCACGCTCGCAAAAAGGAGAATGTTCCATTAATTGTCCAAAATGATTGCGATAACGACGAGGTGTTTCAACTGGGCTAAATGATTCTGTAATAAACAATCGGTTATTAGAATCATTAAAATGAAGTTGATAAATAATTCCACGTGGAATCACTAAATAATCTCCATATTCAAATTCAATTTGTCCATAACCAGTTTTTAAAACTCCAGAACCTTCGTGTATAAAAATTACTTCATCCGCCATCGAATTTTTGAAGAAATAATCAGTCATCGATTCTTGTGGCGCAGCCAATGAAATATGCAAATCATTGTTAACCAAAACTGGTACACGAGATTCTAAATAATCTTTGGTAGGTTTTACTTTAAAACCTTTTAAAGAGGTATGTTTTAAATGTTTTGCGCGGACAATTTTTGGCTCTACCGAATAAGGTTCGCTAATCGCTTTTACCAAAGTTGGTGGATAACAGTGGTAAACATTGGAATACGTACTCGAAAATCCATGCGTAGAAACTAATTCTTCTGCATATAATTCTCCATTTGGTTTTCGGAATACCGTATGTCGCTTTTGTGGGAATTCTCCCAAATGATGATAAAGTGGCATATCGTATTTTGTTTGTTATTTTGATGAAAAGGTAGATAGATGACGAAATTCGTCAACAAATAATCTGCAATATTCTAGTGTGAATATTGAGCAAATACAATTTTGGAAAGTAAAGCAGAAGTTTGCTTATTCATTCCAACAAATAAAGGTTTAATATTTTCTTTAATTGTTTGCATTTCTTTTCTGTGGCTATCTCAAAGATAGAAACATTTTTTGATTGTACAAAATACCTTACTAAAAAATGCTTTACAACAATTATTTTCAATATCTTTAAAAAACTACATATAACCCGTAGTGCATTATTGAATTAGATTAATTTTGGCTTGATCCAAAGCGAACCAAAAAAATCAAGTCCGTGCATACAAGTCGGTCAATAATTACTACTCACTAAATGCTTTAGAACATTCGCATAAGAAATGCGAACATAAATCATTGTTAACGCTCACTACGCCAAATTGACGCTCGACTCTTCAGCAATGACGGTTTTAGAACTCGTTGTTATAAATGGAGTTGAATATTGAAAAAGGAATTAAAAAAATCCGACGATTTAGAATCGAAATGCGATTCAACTCTAAATTATTGAAATAAAAAAGTTGGAGTGTTTGAGTGGAGCGAGTTACCAACTTTATGGAAATAATTTAGTAAGTTGAATCATTGAGAGACTACTGTCGGCATCTTTTTTTGTTTCGTTTTTTTGGATGCTCTTCCCCGAAGGGCATATGAATACCAATAATTAAAATAAACAGGAAATGAATAAAAAATGAAAGGAAGAAATGAAAATAAAGAAAAGGAATACCTGAGCCATACCATGGCTCCTCCTTTTAATTTCAAATGTTTTTTTGGATAAGCTTCCCCGAAGGACATATGAATACCGATAATTAAAATAGATATTCAATGAATAAAAAAGTGACAAAAGATTTCTCGATACCTCGAAATGACATATTGAATGCGATTCTGAGACAAACCCAGAATGACAAAATTCATTGGTTAAAAAGAATTTGAATATTAATAAGAGTTAAGCGTTAAGCGTAGAACGTAAAACTTAATAAAAACCGGCATTAAAACTATCACGTTAAGAAAATGGTTGAATGTAACGTAAAAAAGGTTTTAGCCGTAGGGTTTTTAAAATCTTTAGTGAAATGAGAACATTTTTAGTAGTGAGGTTTACAGCCAAGTCTTTGCTTGTACTGATCCTGCCGAAATATTGATTACTTTTTTGTTCTTTTCCCTGTAAGGCATATGAATACCAATAATTAAAATGAACAGGAAATGAATAAAAAATGAAAGAAAGAGATTCTTAGATAAACTCAGAATGACAACAAACAAATTGTATTTCAATTACAAATTCTCAAGCTGAATTCATTTCAGCTTCTTATTATCGTCAGTCAGAGTGACGTTTGTAAAACGTAGTATCGAAGACTTAGACGAGAAATAACGACTACTCACTAAATGCTTAACTATGTTCATTTTTAACTTGACACAAAAACATTTGAAATTAAAAGGAGAAGCTCTAGTAGAGCTTAGGTACATTTTTAAACTTTTACCTTAATGCAAAGTCTGTGCTAACAGAGTATGTGATTACAAAACGTCAAGACTGCGATTATCGACGTTCAATCTTCATTTTACTCACTAAAAATATTAAATGACTCGCTATCGCTCACTAATCTTTTTTACGCTCGTTTCAATGGATTGAATCTCGTCTGCAAATCGTATGTCGGTTTTGGTACTCTTATTTACAATAATCTTGTCTCTTCAACAATGACGGTTTTTAATTCATTGTTAAAAGTGAAAATCAGTTGCTTTATTTCCATCGTAATATACATTATCAATTCCAATATGTCCAATATCATTTAACTGTGATCCAACACCTGTCCAACCGTTAACCAATTCATCATTAAAACTAAATTTATTAGAACCTAAAGTCTGTCCACCTTGTTCTCCTGGTTGAATATTGTAAACCTTGCTTTACCAATTTAATCGACTGCATAACCAGTTCGGGCGTAATCAGATTTGCAGCACCTATTTCGTCTCCTTTTCCATAAGGTGATGTTTGTCAACTGGTATCTTTCGGATCAATTAAAGTTTTATCTTGTGCGTAACCAATAGCTACAAATTTGATTATAGGTTTTGTTTTCATCTATTTTCTTATTTTTAGATTTTCGCCAATTCTGTATTGATGAATTTCATTTCTTCAGCAGAAATAGTAATATCCATTGCTTTTGCATTGGCTATCGCTTGTTCAGCATTTCTTGATCCAGCTAAAACAATCGAAATAGCAGGTTGTAAACTTGTCCAACGTAAAACTAATTGTGAAAGTGTAGCTCCTTTTTCTGCTGCAATTGGAGTAATTGTTTCAAGGAAAGTTTTTACTTTATCTAAATCAAATTGTTGGAAATAACCATTTCTGTGGTCATTATCTTTCAGTTTTCCATCTTTAAAGTATTTTCCGGTAAGTAAACCTCTTTCCATTGGGCTGTACACAATAATTCCTAAATCATTATCCAAAGCATAAGGAACTAAGTCCTGCTCTACTCCGCTGTTCAGCATACTATATCCAACTTGATTACTCGCGATATTTAGTGTTTTACGCGCTTCTTCTACTTGATCCACACTGTAATTACTTACACCAGCAGCACGAATTTTACCTTGTTGAATTAAAATTTCCAAGGCTTCCATCGTTTCTGAAATTGGCGTTGTAGTATCTGGCCAGTGAATTTGCAATAAGTCGATATAATCCGTTTGTAAACGTCTTAGACTGTCTTCTACTTCTTTAATAACACTTTCTTTTGATGAATATTTATAAACAGGAATTGCTTTTCCATTTTCTTCTGCATCAAAGAAAAATTCACCTTTTCCCTTATTACTTCCGTCCCAAACTAAACCGAATTTTGTTAACAATTGAATTTTTGTTCTATCATAACCTTTTATAGCTTCACCAATCATTTTTTCGCTCAATCCAAAACCGTAAAATGGCGCTGTATCCAAAGTTGTTACACCATTTTCGATAGAAGCTTGTACCGATGCAATACTATCTTTTTGCTCGTTTCCACCCCACATATTTCCACCGATAGCGAAGGCTCCGTAAGTGATTGCTGATAATTCTAAATCTGTATTTCCTAATTTTCTGTATTCCATTTTTTATAGTTTTTTTGTTAAATAAATTTGTGGTATTTCTTGTAATTTTTCGACAACCAATTTGCCAAATTCTAAGATATAAGACTGTTGATTATGCTCATCTAAACCCTGTTGATCTCTCCAAATTTCGTAGAAAACAAATGTATTTTCGTCCTGCGAACCTTGATGCAAATCATACTGAATATTAGCATCTTCTTTTCGGGTTTCTGTAACCATATTCTGCAAAACAACTGTTACATCTTCGCGATATTCAGGTTTTGCTTTAATAACTGCTGTTAGGTAAATCATACCAATTCTTTTTCTTTAATGAATATGTTTTCTAAATGTTCTCTATATGCTATACGGTAATTTTCGATACGTTCTTCAGTTGCATTTTTTTCCAAGTCGTGGAAATGGAAACCGTTTATTCTACTTAGTCCTGCAAACTGATTCATTTTGTGGAAACCAAATAAAACACCCTCATCAACTGTTTTTTGATCGAAAAATTCTCCTTCTAAAGTAAAAGCCGTTTCTGGCGCATTCCATGTCGTATTAACCATATATTTTTTACCTTGCATCAATCCACCTGTTCCGTAATTAATTGCTGGATTTTTGCGTGAACGACCATCATTTCTATAAATTCCATTTTCATGTCCAGCCGTAAAAACTTCGTCGATATAATATTTCAAGCGATTTGGAACTTGAAACCACCAAATAGGAAAATGGTAAATAATCAAATCTGCCCATTTAAAATTCTCTACTTCTTCAAAAGCATCAAATTCATCATTTATATTTGTAACACGAAAATCAAAACCTTTTTCTTGTAAAAATTCTGTTGTCCAATTATTTAATGTTTTATTGAAAGCTCCACCTGAATGGGCAAAGTTTTGCGCTCCGTTGATAATAAATATATTCATTTGTATAATTTTAATTATTGATAGTGTAAATTTCTATCATATTTATATATTATACAAATAACTTAAATTATATATTTTTATCAGAATAGTGATAGATTAATTTATCGACTCTTTTGTTTATCAGCTATAACAATTGTTTTTCTTCCACCAATGCCATTTTTATCATAATCGTATACTTTAGGGATTTCACTCAATAGAAAAAAACTGACTAACTATAAGGTTAAATTTTGTGTTTGATATATTTAATTATTCGGATATACTTACGATGGTCTTTCCTGAACCCTGACCACTTTGAGCGTAAAGATGAGCTTCAGCTACATGATCAAAATCAAATACTTTATTAATAAGTGGTTTTAATTTTGATTGTCCAACCCAAATAGTTAACTGATTCATTATTTCTTTTAATTTATCGATTCCTTGCAGATTATAATAAATCAATAGAGTAATCATATATACAAAATGAAGGTTTAATGCTTTTTGGTGTAAAATTGAAATATCAATCTTTTTATCTCTAGTAAGAGTAGAGACAATCGAACCATTTATCTTAGCAAGCGCAAAACTATTGAATAGATTCTCTCCTCCAACATTATCAAATACAACATCATATCCCTGCCCATTAGTATACTTATCAATAATCTGATTTATATGCTTTTTTTTATAATTAATGGTATAATCTGCTCCTAATTTACTTGCTAATTTTGCTTTGTTTACACTTGAAACCATTGCATGAACCTCTGTTTCACAAATTTTTGCTAGTTGTAACACAACATGGGATTTATAGCACTAGCTTTTACTTTGATTAGCACTTGATCTGGTAAAACCTGTGGTTTTAACACTTCTATTTGCTTAAAAACCTTGTGAGGATCTCCATATTAATCAATTTATAGATACTTTCATATTATACTAAATTATAGTAAGCTATTTTCCTGTTTATAGGTTTTCCAATCAAGATATCCTTCCATAGTTAATCCATAGTGCAATTCTCTTTTTGGTTCAGTTAAAGGCCAATTATTTTCTAAACGTTCAACTAAATCAGGATTAGAGATAAATGGTTCACCAAAACCTGCAATATCAATTACACCTTGATTGATTAATTTTTCTGATTTTTCTCGGTCCATTCCACCTGCCAAAATAATTATTCCATCATACCATGCTCTAAAACGCTCTAAAAACCCTTCTGGAATAGCAAAACTTCCTCTTGATTTTTGATCCATAATATGGATATAAGCAATTTTTCTTTTACTTAATTCTTGGGCTAAATACTCATAAGTTTCCTCTATCTCATCATAATGAGGTAATTCATGTAAACCTCCATAAGGAGTTAAACGAATACCAACTTTATCCGCGCCAATTGCTTCAATACTTGCATCGATTGCCTCTAGTAAAAAGCGACTTCTATTCTCAATGCTTCCACCGTATCTATCAGTTCTATTATTTACATATGGATTTAAAAACTGTTCGATAAGATATCCATTAGCTCCGTGAAGTTCAACACCATCAAAACCTGCTTCAATAGCATTTTTAGCTGCATTAGCAAAATCAAGAACTACTTGATAGACCTCTTTAGTTTCTAAAGCTCTTGGTTTAGAAGCTGTCACAAATCCTTCTTTTCCATTCTCGTCATATCCCCAAGCAGAAGAATTACTAGCTTGAATATTGGAAGGAGCTACTGGAGCCTGCCCATCTGGTTGATTAGAAACATGTGATATACGTCCAACATGCCATAGTTGAGTAAAGATTTTACTTCCTTTAGCATGAACTGCTTCAGTAACTAATTTCCAACCTTGTACTTGAGCAGGTGTATATAATCCAGGAATATGAAGTACACCAGAGGCTGTAGTTGAAATTGCAGTTCCCTCCGTTATAATCAAACCTGCTCCAGTGCGCTGACTATAGTACTCAGCATTATATTGTTTTGGTATTCCGTCCTTATTTCTAGCTCTTGTCATTGGAGCCATTGCCATACGGTTTTTTAATTCTAACGAACCAATTTTTGCTGGTTTAAAAATATTAATTTTCATCATTCTATTTTTTTATATTAATTGGACTTTATTTTTATTTGTTTTCATATAAATACTAAATATGATTATGCCTAATATAACCATACCAATAGCTACAATCTCAGCTGATGTATATCCATATCCTTTTTCTATGGGAACACCTCCTAAATAAGCTCCTAAAGCATTTGCGATATTAAAGCAAGCTGGTCCTAAAGAAGCAACAAGTAATTCCGAATTACTCTTAACTGACTTTAATAACAATAAAGTTAAAGACGGGATTAAGGCAAAAGAAACAACACCTGTTATAAATGTCATCACTAAAGACAACCAAGTAATCTGAGCCGTAAAATAAATAGTTCCCATAGTTAAAATTTGTAAGAAAAGAACAATCATTACAATCTTAGATGCAGAGAATCGATCTGTGAGTTTTCCTCCAATTAAGTTACCAACGAACATGCCTAATCCCGCTAATACCATAATATAAGGCATATTTTGCTCTTGTACACCTGATACTTGTGTCATTAACGGAGCGATATAACTGATCCATGCAAATAATGCTCCTGGGGCTACAGAAAAAATTAAAATCATAAACCATACTTTACTATCTTTAAAGATTACAAAATCGCTCCATGGATTATTTTGGTTTTCTTGTTTTTTAATTTTTACCTCAGGCATCCATAGTTTTAAACTAACAAGAGTAAGAATTCCAATAATTACAATCAATAAAAAAGTATATCGCCAAGAAAAGTGATGTCCTATGTAGGTCCCTAAAGGCACCCCTAATAAATTCGCTACCGTTAAACCTGAATACATAGTTGCTACAGCTTGAGCTTCTTTTCCTTTTCGAGCTAATTTACTTGCCACTACTGAACCAACACCAAAGAAAGCACCATGAGGTAAACCAGAAATAAATCTAGAAAGCATTAAAAATTCAAATGAAGGTGCTATAACTGACAAAGCGTTAAATATTGTGAATAACAACATCAAACCTAAAAGCATTTTTGTTGATGAATACTTTCTCATACCAACTATAAGTAAAGGAGCTCCTATAACAACTCCTAAGGCATAAGAAGTGATCAAATATCCAGCCTTGGGAATAGATACATCAAAATATTTTGCTACATCTGGTAACATTCCCATAATTGTAAATTCTGTTACCCCTATTGCCAATCCACCAAGAGCTAATGCTAATAAACTTTTATTCATTATTATAATTTTAATTATTGATACTGCAAATTTCTATCATTTTTTTTTATTTTAAAAATAATTTAAATTGTACCTTTGTATCATAATAATTATATAAATGAGAAAACAATATCATTTTCGTCGAATAAATCAGCAACTTTACGCTTGGGATGTGGATCGATTGATTCAGTTAACGCAAGAGCTTCAATCAGAAACAATTGCTTTAAAAGACATCAAAGAGTATAACGAAACTTATTGGTACAGCGATGAAGGTGATTCGCCTACTTGTCGATCAATTACCGAACATATAAAATTGATCCAAGAAGCTGATCTTGCTTATCCTATAATTATTTGTCCAGAAGGTAAATTGATGGATGGTATGCATCGTGTTGTAAAAGCGCATTTAGAAGGATGGACTTCTATACAAGCTTTTCGATTAGCGATGCTTCCAAAGCCTGATTATATTGATGTCGATCCAAATGATTTACCCTACGATTAAGTTTAAAAACAAAAAATTATGCATTGGAATTTAGAATGGTTGCGCACATTTAAAGCGATTTACGAAACAGGAACTTTATCGGCGGCGGCTCAAGAATTGTTTATCTCTCAACCTGGTGTCAGTCTGCATTTAAACTCATTGGAAGCCTATACGGGATCAAAATTATTTGATCGTTCGGCACGTAAAATGGTTCCGACTGAAAAAGGAAAAATATTTTACAATTATATTATCGACCCACTAAAAAAACTCGAAAATGGAGAACAACATTTCCATAAACGTGCGCAAGATGAACGGGTAACGATAAGTGTGGGAATGTGTTTTGAGACTTTTCAATACACATTGGAGGAGCATATTGCAGAGTTGCCTTTTAATTTGATTATCAAGTTCGGAGAATATCCGCAGATGCAAAGTGATTTGGATAATGGATTGTTGGATTTAATCATTACACCGCAAAAAGGAACACAACAAAATATTTCGTATGAGCCGTTTTCGAAAGAACGAATTGTGTTAATTGCAGGAAATAAAACAAATACTTCGGAAGTTGAAGAATTACTAAAAAAAGGAAAAATAAAAGAAGCAGTAGATCTTTTGAAACAACAATTATGGTACAGCACTGCCGCTGATATGAATCATTTGCGAGATTTCTGGACAAAAAATTTTGGTGAACATCCCGATTTTAGTCCAAATTATATTGTACCCAATATCAGTTCGATTATTCGTTGTTTAAGTGACAATACAGGTTTTTCCATTGTTCCTGATTTCCTTTGTTCGGATGCTTTAGCGAAAGATAAAATTAAAATTATTTGGGAAGGTCAAAACCCTGTTGAGAATACGCTTTATTTCGGAACACGTAAAAAAACGATGTATCAAGAAGAAATTGACCAGTTAGAAGGTTTGCTGAAAGAAAAATGGACAAGTCTGTAAGCTATCAATCATACTTTCTATAAAATATATTTCTGGAAGTATGAATTTTAAATGTTCTTCTAAAGTGGAAAATTCAACTTTTAGTCGTACCTATTTTTAGAAAAAATTACCATGTTACCTATCCTTAATTGTGTAATAAAATAACCTCACTTAAAAAACTTAGCGAGATATAGTTTATTTTATCCAAAACATTTCTTTAACAAAAAAGCTCTTGGATAAGAGCTTTTTTTCTGTGTAACTTTTTATAGAACTAATCTTATTCTGTTTTTTGAATAGAATTTTGTTGAGAATTATTTGCAATAGCACTTAGCATAGCCATATCACGCGCATGTGATTCTTTTTTTTCTCGCTTTTCAATTCGATCAATTTCATGTGCAAGTAATAAATTATGTGAGTTTACTTTGGACGGAATAAGAAATAAATCAATAAAAGCCAAGATTCCTACACCACCAAATGTGATCCAAAAACAAACCAAAAACTTCAAGACTGCGATTTTCGACATTCAATCTTCATTTTACTCACTAAAAAGATTAAATGATTCGCATACGCTCACTAATCTTTTTAACGCTCGTTTCAATGGATTGAAGCTCGTCTGC